>JAEYRT010000063.1 GCA_023435325.1 Pseudomonadota bacterium
ATGTCGGCCTACCAGATGTGCATCATGGGGGGCACAGCCCTGGGCGCGGCGCTGTGGGGCTAGGTGGCGGCGCTCTCCAGCGTGCCCACCAGCCTGCTGTGTGCAGCCGTGGTCGGTGTGGCGTGCATGCTGCTGGTGCAGCGGGTGGCGCTGGACCGCCAGGTGCTGGAGGATCTCAGCCCCTCCAAGGCCTTTGAGCCGCCACGCAACAGCAAGCCCGAGGAAGGCCGCGTGGTGGTGCACATCGAGTTCCTCATCAACCCCGCCAAGGCCCGACGCTTTCGCATCCTCATGCAGGAAAGCCGGCGCAGCCGCATGCGCCAGGGTGCCTTGTCATGGCGCTTGCTGCACAGCATGGAGCGCCCCGAGCGCTACATTGAGGAGATCGTGGATGAATCCTGGACCGAACACTTGCGTCGCTTCGAGCGCGTGACCACCGCCGATGTGGCGCTGCGCGAGCGCAAGCTGGCCTTTCACGTGGCGGATGCGCCACCGCGGGTGACCCGTTTCTTTGAAACGGAATAGAACAAAACAAAAAAGTGAGCTGTTAGCGCTTGGTAATCAACATTTTCAGATAGATAAGTATCTGAAATGCAGGTGTATCAAACGCCAGCCGCTCTCTTTTATTACTTGCTACGCCCAATGGGTTGCAGCGGCCAAGTGATCAGCAGCCACAGCGCCATCAGCACCGATGTTGCGCTGAACAAGGCGGACATGCCGCCCCACTGGGCCAGCGCGCCCCCCAGAAAGCCACCGGCAAACAGGCCCAGCGACTGCAGCGTGTTGTAAGCGCCCAGAGCGGCGCCTCGCAAATGGGCAGGCGCCATGCGCGAGACCAGGCTGGGCTGGCTGGCCTCCAGCGCGTTGAAGCCAACAAAAAACAGAAACATGAGCACACCCATGAGCGCCAGCGAAGGCACGGCGCTCGTGCGTGCCAGCACGCCCAGACCCACCTGCACCAGCATCACCAGCCCGATCGAGCCCAGCAATGCCATGCGCAGCCGGCCCTTGCGCTCCAGCGAGAACAGCGCGCCCATGGCCACCAGCGACAACACCACGGCGGGCAGGTACAGCTTCCAGTGCCCCTCCTTGTCCAGCCCTGCAGCCACCAGCAAGGCAGGCACGGCCACCCACATGGCCATCTGTACGGTGTGCAGGATGAACACCCCGGCATTCAGGCGCAGCAAATCCTTGTGCTGCAGCAGTTCAGCGGGTTTGCCGCGCGGTGCGCTGCAGTGCTGGGCCGGTTCGGCAGGCACAACCCAGAGCACCACCGCCATGCCGGCCAGCGCCAGCGCAAAAGTCAGGCCGAAGATGCCCGACAGCCCCACCCAGGCTGCCAACACGGGGCTGAGCACCAGCGCCAGCGCGAACATCAGGCCAATCGAGCCCCCGACCATGGCCATGGCCTTGGTGCGCACGCTGTCGCGGGTCAGATCAGCCATCAGTGCCGTCACGGCGGCCGAAACCGCACCAGCGCCCTGCAGGGCTCGGCCCAGCATCAGACCCATGAGCGAATCGGCCAGCGCCGCCACCAGACTGCCCAGCGCGAACACGGCCAGCCCGCCGATGATGATGCGCTTGCGCCCCCAGCGGTCCGAGGCCATGCCCAGCGGCAGCTGGAACACGGCCTGCGTCAACCCGTACAGCCCCAGGGCCAGGCCCACCATGGCCGCATCCTGCCCGCCGGGGTAGCGGGCGGCTTCCAGGGCAAACACCGGCAGCACCAGAAACAGCCCCAGCATGCGCAGCGCAAAAATCAGCGCCAGGCTGGCGCTGGCGCGCAGCTCCTGCGAAGACATCTTGCCGCTGACTGCGGCTCCGGAGGTGGTGTGGAAGGGTTGGTTGTGGGGGTGAGACACGCGCTAAAACCGGTTGGAAGGGCACAAAAAAACCGCCTGTTGCGGCCGGCGTGACCAAGCATCTGCGGCCAGCGCCAATCCCTTATTGTCTGCGATTGGGCTGGCTGCCGCCAGACATCGCGCCCGCAAATCTCTATGATGGTTGATTTGGCTTTGCACACACTGCCCCTCGTGACTGCAGCTTCTACTTCTTCCTTGCCCGTGGAGCCCGCTGACGCCGCTGGCCGCTATCTGGGCCATACCATGGGCCACAGCCGCATCAGCATTCGCGGTGCGCGCACGCACAACCTCAAGAACATTGACCTGGACATCCCGCGCAACCAACTGGTGGTGATCACCGGGCTGTCGGGTTCGGGCAAGTCCAGCCTGGCGTTTGACACGCTCTACGCTGAAGGCCAGCGCCGCTATGTGGAAAGCCTGTCAGCCTATGCACGGCAGTTTCTGGGGCAACTCGACAAGCCCGATGTGGATTTGATCGAAGGCTTGTCGCCCGCGATTGCCATCGAGCAAAAGGCCGCCAGCCACAACCCGCGCTCCACCGTGGGCACGATCACCGAGATCAACGACTACCTGCGCCTGCTGTTTGCACGTGCAGGCACGCCCTACTGCCCCGAACACAATCTGCCGCTGCAGGCGCAGACCATCAGCCAGATGGTGGACGCCATCCTCGCCCTGCCCGAGGGCACCAGGCTGATGCTGATTGCCCCCGTGGCCCGCAGCCGCAAGGGCGACTTTGCCGAGCTGTTTGCGCAAATGCAGGCCCAGGGCTACATCCGCTTTCGCATCAATGGCAGCGTTGTCGATGGCGCCGATCTCCCGCCCCTGGACAAGCACACCAAACACGACATTGACGTGGTGGTGGACCGCATCAAGGTGCGTGGCGATCTGCAGCAGCGCCTGGCCGAAAGCATTGAGGCGGCGCTGCGCATTGGCGGCGAGGCATCCAGCGGCCGCGTACTGGCCGTGGACATGGATTCGGGCCAGGAGCACATCTTCAGCAGCCGCTTTGCCTGCCCGTTGTGCACCTACTCGCTCGAAGAGCTGGAGCCGCGCTTGTTCTCTTTCAACTCGCCCATGGGCGCCTGCCCCAGCTGCGATGGTCTGGGGCTGAGCGAGGACTTCGATCCGGACAAGGTCGTACCCCATCCCTCCGTCAGCGTGGCCAATGGCGCCATCCACGGCTGGGACCGCCGCAACCAGACCTACTTCACGCTGCTGCAAAGCATTGCCCGGCACTACGGCCAGGATGTAGAGGCCGCGTTCGAGAGCTGGCCTGCGGAAGTGCGGCAAGTGGTGCTGTGGGGCTCGGGCACGGAAAAGATTGCCTTTACCTACGAAGCAGATGGCAAACCCACGGTGGTGGAACACGTGTTTGAAGGCGTGATCCCGAATATGGCGCGCCGCCTGCGGGAAACCGACTCGCACATCGTGCGTGACGACCTGGGCCGCCTGCGCAGCATCCGCACCTGCCCTGACTGCCATGGCACGCGGCTGCGCCGCGAAGCGCGCTTTGTGCGCGTGGGCGAAGGGCCGCAGGCCCGCGCCATTTACGAAGTCAGCCACGCCACGCTGGCCGAAGCACACCAGTGGTTCAGCCGTCTGCAGCTGGCGGGCAACAAGGCCGATATTGCCGAGAAGGTAGTGACCGAGATTGCCTCGCGCCTGCGCTTTTTGCTGGATGTGGGGCTGAACTACCTGAGCCTGGACCGCAGCGCCGACACGCTCTCGGGCGGCGAATCGCAACGCATCCGCCTGGCCAGCCAGATTGGCAGCGGTCTGACGGGCGTGATGTATGTGCTCGACGAGCCCAGCATTGGCCTGCACCAGCGCGACAACGACCGCCTGATTGCGACGCTGGAGCACCTGCGCAACATCGGCAACAGCGTGATCGTGGTCGAGCACGACGAGGACATGATGCGCGCCGCCGACTGCCTGATCGACATGGGGCCGGGTGCCGGCGTGCACGGGGGCCGCGTGATGGCGCAAGGCACGTTCGACGAAGTCAAGGCCACGCCCGATTCGCCCACCGGCCAGTATCTGAGCGGCACCAAACAGATCGCCGTGCCCAAACGTCGCACACCGTGGCTGCCGGTCAAGGTCGATGCTGAAACTGCCAAGCCTGCCACGGGTTTCCCGAGCATTCCAGGCAGCGATGTCGTCAACCACCACGGCCTGCAAGCCCTGCGCGTGGTGGGTGCCAGCGGCCACAACCTGCGGGATGTGACCGTGGAGTTTCCCGTCGGTCTGTTCACCTGCGTGACAGGGGTCTCAGGCTCGGGCAAATCGACCCTGGTCAACGACACGCTGTACGCTGAAGTGGCGCGCCAGCTCTACCGTGCCAGCGCCGAACCGGCAGCGCACCAGGCGCTGGAAGGCCTGGAGCACTTTGACAAAGTGATCAACGTCGACCAAGCACCGATTGGTCGCACGCCGCGCAGCAACCCAGCTACTTACACCGGCTTGTTCGGGCCGATTCGCGAACTGTTCACCGAAACCACAACGGCCCGCGAACGTGGCTACGGCCCCGGGCGCTTTAGCTTCAACGTCGCCGGTGGCCGCTGCGAAGCCTGCCAGGGCGACGGCATGATCAAGGTGGAAATGCACTTCCTGCCCGATGTGTACGTGCCTTGTGATGTGTGCCACGGCCAGCGCTACAACCGCGAAACGCTGGAGGTGCAGTGGAAGGGCAAGAACATTGCCGATGTGCTGGGCATGACGGTGGAAGAGGCCCACACCTTTTTCAAGGATGTGCCCAGCATCCACCGCAAGCTGCAGACGCTGCTGGACGTGGGCCTGGGTTATATCCGCTTGGGCCAAAGCGCGACCACGCTCTCGGGCGGCGAGGCGCAGCGCGTCAAGCTGGCCCAGGAGCTGTCCAAGCGCGACACGGGCCGCACGCTCTACATCCTCGACGAACCCACCACGGGCCTGCATTTTGCCGATGTGGAACTGCTGCTCAAGGTGCTGCACCAGCTGCGCGATGCGGGCAACACCATCGTGGTTATCGAGCACAACCTGGATGTGATCAAGACCGCTGACTGGATCATCGACATGGGGCCCGAAGGCGGTGCCGGCGGCGGCCAGGTGGTGGCCACAGGCACGCCCGAACAGGTGGCTGCGCACCCGGACAGCCATACGGGCCGCTATCTGCAGGCGTATCTGCAGCGACAGTAGCGCTGGCACATCGCTTCGGTTTCAGGAGCTTCCTGCGCTGCATTCATAAGCACTTCAGAAACATTCAACCCTCATTGCCTTGCAAAGCAAGCGCAAGCAGCTATCAAAAACAAAGGGGCGCACGCCCCCATGTCTTTGGATCTGATGGCCCACCGTCGCAGCGGACCGTGGGCCTCAGGCCGGGGTTGACAGCGCCAGCTGCGTGGTCTGCAGGGCCGCTCCGCCAGCCGCCGCACGCGGCTGCGCTTCCACGCGGAAGAAGGTCACGGCATCCACCAGCTCCTGCCCCTGCTGTTTCAGGCTGTTCGCCGCAGCCGCCATTTCCTCGACCAGGGCCGCATTCTGCTGCGTTGCCTGGTCCATCTGCTGCACGGCTTCGCCAATCTGCGCCACGCCGTTGGCCTGCTCCTGGCTGGCACTGCTGATGGCGCCAACGATGGTGCTGACCTTCTGGATGGACTGCACCACATCATGCATGGTGGTGCCCGCCTGCTGCACCAGCACATTGCCCTCACCGACACGCGAAACGCTGGTTTCAATCAGCTGCTTGATTTCCTTGGCGGCTTCCGCGCTGCGCTGCGCCAGCGCGCGCACTTCACCCGCGACCACGGCAAAACCGCGACCCTGCTCACCGGCGCGGGCCGCTTCCACCGCCGCGTTCAGGGCCAGGATGTTGGTCTGAAAGGCAATGCCGTCAATCACGCCGATGATGTCGGCAATCCTGCGGCTGCTCTCATGAATGCCCTGCATGGTCTGCACCACGCGTTCGACCACCTCGCCGCCTTGCGCTGCCACCTCGCGCGCCGATTGCGCCAGCTGGCTGGCTTCGCGTGCATTGTCAGCGTTGTTGCGCACCGTGGCGCTGAGTTCCTCCATGGACGCTGCCGTTTGCTCGATCGCACTGGCCTGGCTTTCCGTGCGGCCGGACAGGTCCATATTGCCCTGCGCGATTTCTGCACTGGCCAGGGCCACGCTGTCCGCACCCTGGCGCACCTGGGGCACCAGTGGACGCAGACGCGCACGCATTTGCTGCTGCGCATCCAGCAGCACGCCCACCTCATTGGTGCCGACGGCGACATCGGCGCCATGCAGGTCGCCTTGCGCCACGGCCTGGGCCAGCTCCACGGCGCGCAGCAAAGGCTGGGTCAGCGAACGCACGAACACCACCGCCAGGCCAATGGCGGCGGCCACGGCCAATGCCATCAACACCAGCACGAGCACCAGCTGCTGGCGCAAGGCCGCTGCCTCCTGGCGCAGATCCTGGGTCAGCAACTGCGTACCGTCCACGGCGATGGTGTTGATTGCCTCGATAGCACGCGTCAGCGAGTCAAAAAAATGGGTGGCAGACAAGGACAGCGTCTGCGCTTCAATCAGCTGCTCGCTGGCCAGCTTCAGGCTGTCGTTCGTCAGGCCGGACACCTTCTGTGCAGCGCTGTGCAGATGCTCGCGGAACATTGCGTTGGCCTGGATGCCACGCTCCAGCGAACGGCCGACCTGTAGCGACAGCTCGTTCACGCGCTTGTGCAGGGCGCGCAGCGCTCCGCGGTTTTCCGGTGACAGGGTGCGCTGTGCCAGGAAACCCGCCCCCTGACCACGCAGCAGGCCCAGGTTTTCGCTCAGCACGGGGGCCTGCACCAGCAACGCCTGCACCAGCGCCTGGTCGTCCTTGCGGGGTGTGACCAGCAGGCTGAAGGCATGCATCAGCTCTTCATTGAGCAGCAGCAGGTGGTTCACCAGCTGGGTGTGCTGCGCCATGCTCTGTGGCGCGCTGATGCTGCGGCTGTTCACCGACGCTTCCAGGGCCTGCCATGTCTGCACCAGCTGCTGCAACTGCTGCTCCAAGGCCGCGGGAGCCTGGGCCTGGCGCAATTCCTGTTGCGCCTTTTCAAGGGCCTGGTGGACGGCATCGCGCAGCGCGGGACGGCGCGACGCCATGGTTGCATCACCACCGAGCATGCCCGCCGTGGTGCCACGATGCACCTGCAGGCGCTGTACGGCCGCATTGACGGCCATGACGGGGGGCATGCCGCGCGCCTCATGTTCGGCCTGGCGCAGTTCGCCCAGCGCATCGCTGACGTAGAGGCTGAGCGGCACCATCACCATCACCAGTGCAACGAGGCCAAGAAACAGAAAATTGTGGGAGAGACGAAGCCTTTGCAGCCAATGTGTCATTGCGAGATCTTCCTGACACTGCCCAGCACAAAAGCGCACAGGCTTCATACTGTCCAGCAAAAAATAACAAAATGCATCTATAGGTGTAAGTATCTACCCGGCATCGCAAATGCGGATGTCTCCCAGGCAAACCGCGCACGCCAAAGCCTTACACCTTGACTCACATCAAGCAAGAGGTGGGCCACTCCTCTGAGTCTGCCGACAGCGGAGTGCGCTTTCGGCCTTTGCTGCGCGCCCCTCTCCCACCATGCAAAATAGCCGGATGACTGAGACTATCTGGGATGTGATCGTGGTGGGCGCAGGCATGGCCGGCGCTTCGGTAGGCTGGCGGCTGGCACAGGCGGGCCAGCGGGTGCTGGTGCTGGAGCGCGAGAGCCAGCCCGGCTATCACACCACCGGCCGATCGGCGGCCCTGTTTGAAGAGCATTACGGACCTGAGCAAGTCCAGGCCCTGACCCGCGCCAGCCGCGCGTTTTATGAAAACCCGCCGGCAGGTTTCACCGAGCACCCCCTCCTGCATCCACGCGGTGTCATGTACGTGGGCACAGCTGCACAGAAACCACTGCTTGATACCGCCTATGCTGAAGCGGTCAAACACTCGCCCGACGCACAGCGTCTGAATGGCGAACAACTGCGCGCTTTGGTGCCCGTGTTGGCTGAAAACATCGTGGATGGCTTTGTCGATGATGGCGCGCGCGACATTGATGTGCATGCCCTGCACCAAGGGTTCCTGCGCGGCCTGCGCCAAGCCGGTGGCGCGCTGTGGTGCAGCGCGGAAGTCACGGCCTTGCAGCACGACGGCGCCACTCGGCATTGGACCGTGGCGCTGGCCGATGGCCGCAGCGCCCAGACGGCACTGCTCGTCAACGCCGCCGGCGCCTGGGCCGACAGCATGGGCGAGCTGGCCGGCGCACGCGCCATTGGTCTGGTGCCTGCACGCCGCAGCGCCTTCACCTTCCCCGTGCCCGAAGGCCTGAACGCCACGCACTGGCCCGCCGTGATCAGCGCGGACGAGAGCTTTTACTTCAAGCCCGATGCAGGGCAGCTGCTGGGCTCGCCCGCCAATGCCGATGCCACCTACCCGCACGATGTGCAGCCCGAAGAAGAAGACATTGCCACCGGTATCTGGAACATCGAACAGGCCACCACGCTGCAGATTCGCCGCCCCACGCACACCTGGGCCGGGCTGCGCTCGTTTGTGGCTGATGGCGAGATGGTGATTGGCTGGGACGACACCGTGCCCCACTTCTTCTGGGTGGCAGCGCAAGGCGGCTATGGCATCCAGAGCGCAGCAGGCTACAGCCTGCTGGCGCGCAATCTTTTGCTGGATGAGCCGATCGACGAACAGCTGCTCGCCCAAGGCGTGAAGCTGGAAGCTCTGGAGCCGGTGCGACTACAAAAATAAGAGCTTCCAAGGCTTTATGGATAAGATTTTTCAATAAAAATCTACTGAAAACCTTTGATACATCAGCGTTAGCAGCTACTTTTTTAGACAAACAAAAACCCCGCCAAGCGCAGCCTGGCGGGGTTTTGCATTCACACGTGAGGGGATCGATGCTTACAGCTCGATCTTCGCAGCGTCGATGATCTGCTTGTACTTGCCGATTTCGCCGTTGATGTACTTGCCCGCATCAATGTTGCTGTCCATTACCTGCACGCCCGCGTCCTCCATCTTCTTGCGGAACTCTGGCGCTGCCATGGTCTTGTCCAGGGCAGCCTTGATCTTGGCCACCACGGGTGCAGGCATGCCTGCAGGGCCCATCATGGCGAACCAGGAGTTGATGTCCACATTCTTGAATTCGGCCGTTTCAGCCAGCGCCGGAATGTCAGGCGTGGCAGCGTAGCGCTTGGCTTCGGTGGTGCCGATGGCCGTGACCTTGCCAGCCTTGATCAAAGGCAGGCCCGAAGACAGCACGAACACACCGTATTCGATGTTGTTGCCCAGCACGTCGTTGGTCAGCGCAGGCACGCCGCGATAGGGCACGTGCTGCATGTCGATCTTGCCCTGGTCCTTCATCATCTCGCCGGCCAGGTGCAGGGCCGTACCCACACCGGAAGAGCCGTAGCTGAACTTGGCAGGATTGGCCTTCACGGCTGCCACGAATTCGGCAGTGTTCTTCACGCCAGCTTTGGCAGAAGCCACCAGCACCATGGGCTGTGCAGCCACCACGCCAATGGGTGTGAAGTCGGTGATCTTGTACTTGATGGACTGGTTGATCTGGTTGGCAATCGCGATTTCGTTGTTCGCACCCACCAGTAAGGTATAGCCGTCTGGCTTGGCGTTCACCACCTTCTGCGCACCAATCGCGCCGCCCGCGCCGCCCAGGTTTTCGATGACCACAGTCTGACCCAGGTGCTTCTCGATCTCGTTGGCCACCAAGCGGCCCACCAGATCGGTCGAGCCGCCTGCAGGGTAGCCCACCACAATGGTCACGGGCTTGTTGGGGTAGGAAGACGCCTCATCAGCGAAAGCGGGACCTGCGGCCAGCATGGCAGCACCGCAAGCAATCAGAGTGCGACGAAGAATGTGAGTGCTCATAAAAATTCCTTGTTGCTGCAATTGTGAACAACTTTTCGCTAGTTTGCATGAATTTATGCAACATGAACATACCGTTTCGGCAATACGGATTTACCCGTTGTTGTTGCACAAGTTAACAATTTCCACTATCCACGCGCAGGCGAAAAAAAACCCGCAAGCCATGCTTGCGGGTTGTGTGTGCCACCAGAAGGGGACAAGCCCTTCTTGACGCCACACGGCTTTACTTGACCAACTGCGCCAGCTCGCCTGCGGCGTACTTCTTGGCCATTTGCTCCAGGCTATAGCCCTTGATCTTGGCGCCCTGGCCTTCGCAGCCGAATTCCAGGTAGCGCGCCTTGCACACCTGCTTGGCCGCTTCGCGGGCAGGCTTGAGCCATTCGCGGGCGTCGAACTTGTCAGGGTTCTCTGCCAGGAACTTGCGTACCGCGCCAGTCATGGCCAGGCGGATGTCGGTGTCGATGTTCACCTTGCGCACACCGTACTTGATGGCTTCCTGGATTTCCGAGACGGGCACGCCGTAGGTTTCCTTCATCTTGCCACCGTACTGGTTGATGATGGCCAGCAGCTCTTGGGGCACCGACGAGGAGCCGTGCATCACCAGATGGGTGTTGGGGATGCGCGCGTGGATTTCCTTGACGCGCTGGATGGACAGGATGTCACCGGTAGGGGGGCGGCTGAACTTGTAAGCGCCGTGGCTGGTGCCAATGGCAATCGCCAGAGCGTCCAGCTGGGTTTCGCGCACGAATACGGCAGCTTCTTCGGGGTCGGTCAGCATCTGGCTGTGGTCCAGCTTGCCGGCCGCACCAATGCCGTCTTCCTCACCGGCGTCGCCGGTTTCCAGGTTGCCCAGGCAGCCCAGCTCGCCTTCCACGGTCGCACCCATGGCGTGGGCCATGGCCACCACCTGCTTGGTCACGTCCACGTTGTATTCAAAGGACGAAGGGGTCTTGCCGTCGCTCATCAGCGAACCGTCCATCATCACCGAGCCAAAGCCCAGGTCCAGTGCACCGCGGCACACTTCGGGCGAGGTGCCGTGGTCCTGGTGCATGACCAGGGGAATGTGGGGGTACATCTCGGCAGCCGCCTGAATCAGGTGCTTGATGAAGGGCTCGCCCGCATACTTGCGAGCACCAGCGCTGGCCTGCAGGATCACGGGCGCGCCCACTTCATCAGCAGCCGACATCACAGCCTGCACTTGCTCCAGGTTGTTGACGTTAAAGGCAGGGATGCCATAGCCGTTTTCAGCGGCATGGTCGAGCATTTCGCGCATCGAGATCAGAGGCATGGTCGTGGTCCGGTAAGGTTGAACTAAAGAATCTTGGCGGCTGTAACCGCGTGGTAACTGGCGATTTTAACCGCGCTGCATCCGTCTGGCGATGGCCTGGGGCAATCGCCTTGTGGCTGTCCGCTCACTGCACACAGCAGATTTGCAGCATGTTCGAGCCACCGGGCTGCCCCATGGGTTCGCCACAGGTGATGGCATAGACATCACCGGCCTGCACAATGCCGCGCATGCGCAGATGGCTCTCGGCCTGCACCAGGGCCTTGTCGCGTTCGGTGCTGGTGTCCATGAGCAGCGGACGCACATTGCGGTACAGCGCCATCTTGCGCTGGGTGCTGACCTTGGGCGTGAGCGCGTAAATAGGAATGTGCACGCGGTGGCGGCTCATCCACAAGGCGGTGGAGCCGCTTTCCGTCATGGCCACAATGGCCTTGGCTCCCAGCTTGTGGGCCGTGAACAGGGCCCCCAGGGCAATGGCCTGGTCGATGCGCGTGAACTCGCGCTCGCCAAAGTTGCCGTCCTGGCGGCGGTCTTCGGCCGCTTCGGCGGCGGCACAGATCTGGGCCATCTCGCGCACGGTTTCCAGCGGATAGCGACCGGCAGCGGTTTCGGCGCTGAGCATCACGGCGTCCGTGCCGTCGAGCACGGCATTGGCCACGTCACTGACCTCGGCGCGTGTGGGCACGGGGTTGGTGATCATGCTTTCCATCATCTGCGTGGCAGTGATGACCACCTTGTCCATCTCTCGCGCCATGCGGATCATCTTTTTCTGCAGCGCAGGCACGGCAGCGTTGCCCACTTCCACGGCCAGATCCCCACGCGCAACCATGATGCCATCCGAAGCCTTGAGAATGTCTTCCAGCTGCGGAATCGCCTCAGCCCGCTCGATCTTGGCAATCAGGCCCGGACGGTGGCTGGAGCCCGCACACGCCACGGTGCACAGCTGGCGCGCCATTTCCATGTCGGTGGCGTTCTTGGGAAAGCTCACCGCCACGTAGTCGGCACCCAGCGCCATGGCGGTCTTGATGTCTTCCATGTCCTTGGCGGTCAGGGCAGGCGCCGTCAGACCACCGCCCGGCTTGTTGATGCCCTTGTTGTTGGACAGCTCGCCGCCCACCGTCACCGTGGTGTGCACGGCCTGGCCCAGCACGCGGTCCACGGTCAGCACGATCAGACCGTCGTTGAGCAGCAGCACATCCCCGGTTTTCACATCGCGTGGCAGGGCCTTGTAGTCCAGGCCCACGCCCTGTGCGTCGCCCAGCTCGCTGCGGTCGGCATCCAGCACGAAGGGCGCGCCTTCTTCCAGCATGACCTTGCCTTCGGCAAACTTGCCCACACGAATCTTGGGCCCCTGCAGGTCGGCCATGATGGCCACTTCGCGCCCTGCAATCTCGGCCGCCTCTCGCACGGCCTTGGCGCGGTCGATATGGTCCTGGGCCGTGCCGTGGCTGAAGTTCAGGCGCACCACGTTCACGCCCGTGGCAATCATTTTGGAGAGCAATTCCACATCGCTCGAAGCAGGCCCCAGCGTGGCCACGATCTTGGTGGCACGGCGGATGTACAGATGTTGCAGGCTCATTCTCGGTGTTCCATGGGGGTTTCAGTCACGCATCAGCGCTTCGATGTCGTCGGCCTCGACCGGCACATCACGGGTGATCAGCTCGCAGCCGGTCTCGGTGACCACGGCATCATCCTCGGTGCGTATGCCAATATGGTGAAAGTGCTCGGGCACGCCGGGCGCCGGGCGCACGTAGATGCCGGGCTCGATGGTGGTCACCATGCCGGGGCGCAGGATGCGGCTGGGCCGCGTGGTGACGACCTGCCCGGTCAACGCATCGGTGCGCTGCGTGCTCTGGTCAATTTCCGAAGGCTCCACATAGCTGCCGCAGTCATGCACGTCCATGCCCAGCCAGTGGCCGGTGCGGTGCATGTAGAACTGGAAGTAGGCGCGCTGCTCGATCACGTCCTGGACATTGCCGTGCTTGGTCTTGTCCAGCAGCCCCAGGTCCAGCATGCCTTGCGCCAGCACGGCCACGGTGGCGTCGTGCGCATCGTTGAAGCGGTTGCCAGCCTTGGTGGCGGCAATCGCCGCCTTTTGGCTTGCCAGCACCAAATCGTACAAATCGCGCTGCGGGCCGGTGAACCTGCCGTTGGCCGGAAAGGTGCGCGTGATGTCGCTGGCGTAGCCATCCAGTTCGCAACCGGCGTCGATCAGCACCAGGTCGCCGCTGCGCACGGGCGCCTTGTCGGCACGGTAGTGCAGCACACAGGCATTGGGCCCGGCCGCGACGATGGAGTCATACGCAACACCTTCAGCGCCGCCTTGGCGGAATTCGTGCAGCAGCTCGGCATCGAGGTGGTATTCGCGGCAGTCCTCGCCTGCCCGCACCATGCGGGCACTGCGCTGCATGGCGCGGATATGGGCACGGGCGCTGATCTGCCCTGCGCGGCGCATGATGTCCAGCTCATGCGCGTCTTTGATCAGACGCATCTCGTCGAGCAGCGTGCACACATCGCCCTGCACCGCCGGGCACAGCGCACCGGCGCGCGTGCGAGCACGCACCTGGTTCAGCCAGGCTTCCACGCGGGCCGCCAGCCCCTCGTGCGTGGCGAATGGCCACCAGACTTTGTCCTGGTTCTCCAGCAGGTGCGGCACACGGCTGTCGATCTCGCCGATGGACACCGCTTCGTTCACGCCCAGCGTTGCCACGGCAGCGTCGGGGCCCAGGCGGTAGCCGTCCCAGATCTCGCGTTCCAGGTCTTTAGGCTGGCAGAACAAGGTGCTGCTGCCATCGGCCTTGAGCACCAGGCAGGCATGGGGTTCGGTAAAGCCCGTCAGGTAGTAGAAGTAGCTGTCGTGGCGATACAGATAACTGTTGTCGCGGTTGCGGCCGCGCTCAGGCGCGGTGGGAATGATGGCAATGCCGCCATCGCCCAGTTGGGCAGCCAGACGGGCGCGGCGTTGTGCGTAAACAGAAGTCATACCAGCATCGTAATGCGACGGACTGAGCCGTTGCGTGTTCCACAAAACATGAGCTGCCAGCGCTTGCCTTTCAGGCACTTCCAATATGTTTCATACGGAAATGCTGATGAATTCAGCGTAAGCAGCTCTCTTTTTTCAATCCTTAAGCATCCTCAATGATCAGCATTCAAGGCGGCCAGGCGCTCGGGCGTGCCCACATCGGTCCAGCGTCCGGTGTAGAGCGTGGCCCCGCAGCGTCCGCCATCCATGGCCTTGCGCAGCAAGGGGGCCAGCGGTGCAACAACGCCCTGCGGATTGCCAGGCGCGATGTCGCACCATGGCGCCCGGAACAAGTCTGCCTTGAGCAGCGCCACCGTGCTGTAGGTGAAACGCGGGCGCAGATCGCGCGCCACATCGGCTGGCGGCAAATGCACGGCACGGCCTGTGCCGCTGCCGGCTGCGCTTTCAGCCAGACCGAAGTCTCCCTTTGGGTTGTGCGCCGGATTGGGCACCAGCCACACATGGGCCAGATCGTCCGATTGCGCAAAAGCCTGCGCGGTGGCCGCATCGAACACGAAATCAGGTGCAAACACATCGCCCGCAGCCAGCCAGAACGCTTCACCAAGCAGCGGCAATGCGCGGGCAATGCCACCGGCGGTTTCCAGCGCATGGCCAAAGTCATTCTGCTCGTGCGAGTACTGCAGCCGCATGTCCTGCCCGGGCCATGCGGCGTTCAAATGCGCGGGAATCTGCGCACCCAGCCACGCGGTGTTGACCACCACATCGCGCACGCCATCACGCTGCAAGGCGGCCATGTGCCAGTCCAGCAAGGCACGTCCGTGCACGGTCAGCAAGGGCTTGGGCGTGGCGTCGGTCAGAGGGCGCATGCGCTCGCCACGGCCAGCGGCCAGCAACATGGCGGAGAAGGAAAAAGAAGTCATAACCTCGGCTCAAAAAATACACGACACCTAGCTTTTCTGCTCAAGTGCTGCAAGCCACACTTTAGGCCATGCGGGGGCTATGTAATCGCGTGGAAACCGCTGTAAGTTCACATCGGTAAAATCCCGTGCATCTTTTGAATCATTCCACTCGGAACCATCCCCCCATGGCAAACACCCCAATGATGGCCAACGCAATCCGCGCCCTGGCCATGGACGCAGTGCAACAAGCGAACTCCGGCCACCCCGGTGCCCCCATGGGCATGGCTGACATGGCCGTTGCGCTATGGAGCCGCCACCTCAAGCACAACCCCGTGAACCCCTTGTGGGCCAACCGCGACCGCTTCATCTTGTCGAACGGTCACGGCTCCATGCTGATTTACGCGCTGCTGCACCTGACGGGCTACGACCTGCCCATCGAAGAGCTGAAGAACTTCCGCCAGCTGCACAGCAAGACCGCCGGCCACCCCGAAGTGGGCATCACTCCCGGCGTGGAAACCACCA
The DNA here is from genome assembly GCA_023435325.1 of Pseudomonadota bacterium. GTDB lineage: Bacteria > Pseudomonadota > Gammaproteobacteria > Burkholderiales > Burkholderiaceae_C > Comamonas. The sequence goes on from JAEYRT010000063.1 coordinate 15,434, forward strand.
CCGGCCCATTGGGTCAAGGCATCACCAACGCCGTGGGCTTTGCCCTGGCGGAAAAGCTGCTGGCTGCTGAATTCAACCAGCCCAAGCACGCCATCGTCGACCACCACACTTTCGTGTTCATGGGCGACGGCTGCCTGATGGAAGGCATCTCGCACGAAGCAGCCGCGCTGGCTGGTGCCTGGAAGCTGAACAAGCTGATCGCTCTGTGGGATGACAACGGCATCTCCATCGACGGTCAGGTCACTCCCTGGTTTGGCGACGACACTCCCGCCCGTTTTGAAGCCTACGGCTGGAACGTGATCCGCGGTGTGGACGGCCACGACGTGGACGCCGTAGACAAGGCCATTGCCCTGGCCAAGAAGAGCAGCAACAAGCCCACACTGATCTGCTGCAAGACCAACATCGGCAAGGGTTCGCCCAACCGCGTCAACACCGCCAAGGCCCACGGCGAGCCACTGGGCATGGACGAAATCACCCTGACCCGCACTGCCCTGGGTTGGGAATATGGTGCCTTCGATATTCCCGAGTCGGTGTATGCCGACTGGGACGCCAAGGCGGCCGGCAAGAAGGCCGAAGCAGCCTGGAACAAGAAGTTCACCGCGTACGAAAAGGCCTTCCCCGAACTGGCAGCCGAATTCAAGCGCCGCATGGCCGGCGACCTGCCTACCAACTTCCTGGAAACCGCGGCCCAGATTGCCTCCGACGCACACGACCAAGCTGCCACCGTGGCCAGCCGCAAGGCCAGCCAGCTGGCGCTGGAAGGTCTGACCGCCGCTTTGCCTGAACTGCTGGGCGGCTCTGCCGACCTGACCGGCTCCAACCTGACCAACACCAAGTCCACCCCCGCTTTCCGCGTGGACGACAAGGGCCAGGTGGTCAAGACCGAAGACGGCAAGACGGGCCGCCACATCAACTACGGCGTGCGCGAGTTCGGCATGGCCGCCATCATGAACGGCATTGCCCTGCACGGTGGTTTCATTCCCTACGCAGGCACCTTCCTGACCTTCTCGGACTACAGCCGCAACGCCATCCGCATGGCGGCACTGATGAAGCAGCGCGTGGTGCACGTCTTCACCCACGACTCCATCGGCCTGGGCGAAGACGGCCCCACCCACCAGTCCATCGAGCATGCAGCATCGCTGCGCCTGATCCCTGGCCTGGACGTCTGGCGCCCCGCCGACACCACGGAAACCGCCGTGGCCTGGACCGTGGCACTGAGCCAGAAGCACAAGCCTTCCGCACTGCTGCTGTCGCGCCAGAACCTGCCCTATGCACCCAAGTCGGAAGCAGCGCTGGACCAGATCGCCAACGGCGCCTACGTGCTGTCCGAGCCCCAGGATGTGGGCGTCAAGGGCAAGGCACAAGCCGTGATCATTGCCACCGGCTCCGAAGTGCAGCTGGCCCTGGCTGCGCAGAAGATGCTGGCCGAGCAAAAGATCGGCGTGCGCGTGGTTTCCATGCCCAGCACCACCACCTTCGACAAGCAGGATGTGGCATACAAGAGCAGCGTGCTGCCCGCCGGCCTGCCCCGCATCGCGGTGGAAATGGGTGTGACCGATTTCTGGTGGAAGTATGGCTGCGCCGCCGTGGTGGGTATTGATACCTACGGCGAATCGGCCCCTGCCTCCGTGCTGTTCAAGCATTTCGGCTTTACGGCTGAAAACGTGACAGCCACCGTGATCGAAGCCATCCAGCGCAACAAGTAATTGATGCAACAACACCCGCCCCGGCCTTGGCCTCGGCGGGTGTTTTACGTACAGTCACAGAGTTTTTTCCACAATCTCACTATCCATAGAAGAGGCAACTATGACGATCAAGATCGGTATCAACGGCTTCGGCCGCATCGGCCGCATGGTGTTCCGCGCCTGCGTGCAAAACTTCCAGGACATCGAAGTCGTTGGCATCAACGACCTGCTCGAGCCTGACTACCTGGCCTACATGCTCAAGTACGACAGCGTGCACGGCCGCTTCAAGGGCGAAGTGTCGGTGGACGGCACCAACCTGATCGTCAACGGCAAGAAGATCCGCCTGACCCAGGAACGCGATCCCGCCAATCTGAAGTGGGACGAAGTCGGCGCAGACGTGGTGATCGAATCCACCGGCCTGTTCCTGACCGACGAAACCGCCCGCAAGCACATCGCTGCCGGTGCCAAGAAGGTCATCATGTCGGCCCCTTCCAAGGACGCCACACCCATGTTCGTGTTCGGCGTGAACTGCAAGACCTACGCAGGCCAGGACATCATCTCCAATGCATCGTGCACCACCAACTGCCTAGCACCCGTGGCCAAGGTGCTGAACGACAAGTGGGGCATCAAGCGCGGCCTGATGACCACCGTGCATGCTGCCACCGCCACACAAAAGACTGTGGACGGTCCTTCCAACAAGGACTGGCGCGGCGGCCGCGGCATTCTGGAAAACATCATTCCTTCCAGCACTGGCGCTGCCAAGGCAGTGGGCGTGGTGATTCCCGAGCTGAACAAGAAGCTGACCGGCATGTCCTTCCGTGTGCCTACATCCGACGTGTCCGTGGTCGATCTGACCGTGGAGCTGAACAGCGAAGCGTCCTACGAAGAAATCTGCGCTGAAATGAAGGCGCAATCCGAAGGCGCCCTGAAGGGTGTGCTGGGTTACACCGAAGACAAGGTGGTGGCCACCGACTTCCGTGGCGAATCCTGCACTTCGGTGTTTGATGCCGAAGCTGGTATCGCGCTGGACAAGACCTTCCTGAAGGTTGTGGCCTGGTACGACAACGAGTGGGGCTATTCCAACAAGTGCCTGGAAATGGTGCGTGTGGTCGCCGGTAAGTAATCTTTTGCTTACCAAGCCTGCAGGGCGCTGGCGCTGGCCAGACAAGCGCCAGCAGCTGTCAAAAAAGCCAAGTCTCGGACTTGGCTTTTTTGTATGGCAATCCAACGGGCAGGGAATAACAGCTGCAACTGCAGCTGCAACAGCCCCACATCCGCTGGCAGTCTTACAGACGGATTTCCTGGTGATCTCCCATGTCCTTGGGTGGCTCGCCGGTCACGGCCGCCTTGGCCATGGTGAACAACTGCACGATCTTGCTCTGCTTCACGTCCCAGTATTCCGCATGCTCGGCACGGGCCACCAGCACGGTGAGATTGGGGTCCGTCGGCCCCTCGGGAAACCAGCTCTTGGCCATGGGGCTGAACAGTTTCTCCTTGAGCGCCATGTCATCACTGAGCCGCGCAAAAGCGGCAATTGATACATAGCTGTCTTCCTCGGGGTTCGAATACGCCACATTGATCTGGGCGGGTTTGGCCAGGCAATGGCCCAGCATGCTGTCCTTGGCAATCAGGAAATACAGGTTCTGATCCTCATTCATACCTTCGCGATTGGCCGTGGTCATCGGGCAGGCGCGCAAACGACCATCCAGATGCACGTGGGTGATCATGGCGTAGCGAATGTCCTTGATCATTTCCCACAGGGTTTCGCGAGGATGCTTGTCTTTGGCCATCAGATACTCCTTCAGAAGTCACAGTCGGAAACGCCTGCGCAGGCTGCGCAAGCTCATGCGACCAATCTAAAGAAGCCGGCACGGCATGGCTGTCAGTCGATACCGTTCGTCGGGCCCTCTTGCGCACCGCAATGAATGCAAGCCAATGCCATGGAGCTTGTGCCGGGCTGGCCCGTCACTTCGCAATGGCGTCCTTGTCTCTGTCCTCAGACACCTTGCCAGGGCAAACGCCAAACTGCGGTGCACCGGCCTAACGGGCCGCCGCACCCTTGCCCATGTCACGTTCCATGGCCAGGCGATGGCGTTCGACGAACTCTTGGTAGGTATCAATACCGCGCAATTGCAAAATGCTGTTGCGCACCGCTGCTTCCACCAGCACCGCAATATTGCGGCCAGCAGTCACGGGAATGACCACTTTGCGCACAGGGATGCCCAGCACATCCTGGGTGAGTGGCTCCTGAGGCAGGCGCTCGTACTCACGCTCCATGGTTTCTTTCTTGACCAGGTGCACGATGAGTTTCAGACGCATCTTGCGACGCACGGCGGTCTCACCAAAGATGGCACGAATGTCCAGCAGGCCGATGCCGCGCACCTCCAGCAGGTTCTGCAGCAACTCGGGGCACTTGCCCTCGATGGTGGTCTGGTTGATGCGGTACAGATCGACGGCATCGTCAGCCACCAGACCGTTGCCGCGCGTGATCAGCTCCAGCCCCAGCTCGCTTTTGCCCAGACCCGACTCGCCCGTGATCATCACCCCCATGCCCAGAATGTCCATGAACACCCCGTGCATGGTGGTGCGATCCGCAAAGTGCTTGGACAGATAGGCGCGCAGCACGTCGATCACGAAGGCCGAGGCCTCCCTGGTCGAGAACATGGGGATCTGCGCCTGCTCGCACATGGACAGCAGCGCCGCCTGAGCCGTCTGGCCATCCGCCAGCACCAGCACGGGTGGCTCAAGCTTGACGATGCGCCCCACACGACGGGCACAGTCTTCCGGCGTGGCGTTTTGCAGATAGGCCACTTCGCGCTCGCCCAGCACCTGCAGCCGGTAGGGATGGATGTAGTTCAGATAACCGACCAGATCGGCACCCGAGCGCGCTGAACGCACGGCCATTTCGTCGAAACGGCGTTCGGAAGCACCCAGGCCGGCCAGCCATTCCCAGTGCAGGTTGTCACGAAAAGCTTCGAAAAGCCGGTTGGCGTTGATGGCTTTGTGGCGCATAAGGCAGAGCAAGCCCTGCCAGCCACGTGCGCAGGCAAGGCCGTGAAGTTAGGCGGTGGAGGCAGATTGCCAGTTGGCAATCAACTGGTGCAGTGTTTGCGCATCATCGGCATTTTTGAGGGATTCGCGCAAATCGTTGTTGCTGAGCAATTCAGCGATTTCGGACAGGATTTCCAAGTGTTGCTGTGTGGCTGCCTCGGGCACCAGCAAAAAGATCAGCAACCGTACCGGCTGTTCATCGGGTGCATCAAAGCCAATCGGGCGGGCCAGCTGGAACACCGCGGCCATGGGCGCTTTCAGGCCCTTGATACGCCCGTGGGGAATTGCCACGCCATGCCCCAGACCAGTGGAGCCCAGGCGTTCGCGAGCAAACAGGCTGTCGGTGATCAGAGCGCGAGAGAGGCCATGGAGCCCTTCGAACAAAAGGCCTGCTTCTTCAAAAGCGCGTTTTTTGCTGGTGGCATCAACGCTCACAAGCACTTGAGCAGGCGACAGGATGGAGGCAAGACGGTTCATGTGGAAACTATTATGCATCGCCCGAACCCGAAGTGTCTGGCAGGTGCGTTAGAGCAAACAAGGCCGCCACACGGCGGCCTGTCACCTAGGAACTTTACCTAAATATTCGCACAAGCAAAAGACGTTTCTTGTCAGCCCAGGCCTACAGCCGTCATTTCGCGCTTGATGCCCGCACCGCGCCAGCCTTGGATGCGGGTTTTGTGGCTGAGCACCTGGCGGTCCAGTTTGTCGGCCAGTTCGTCAATGGCAGCATACAGATCGAAGTGTTTGCTGCCAGCGTGCAAGGCATTGCCTTTGACGTGGATGCTGCATTCTGCGCGCTGACGGCGCTCTTTCTGGGATTCGTTGTGGGTGGAGAGCAGCACCTTGACATGAATGACTTGGTCAAAGTGGCGCATGACGCGCTCCAGTTTTGCGACCACGTAGGCACGCAGTGCAGGGCTCACTTCCAGGTGATGTCCGCTGATGGTCAAGTTCATGAATCAACCTCCTGTGCTTTCAGGTTCACAAAAAAAGCTTGCTGCCGCAACAAGGGCAGTGGTGGCGGTTGAATGCGCATTCGTCGCTTGCGAACCACTATGCGCCTGTTGACCAGGATGTGCAATGGGAAGTCGTCATGCCCTGATAAGGTATGGGCGCCCTGCAGACGCCACAGTAAAAACAGCGCAAAATAAGCCGTTTTGCTGACTTCGGACGCGGAGGCTGCGTGCAATCCATGCTGGTCGGCACTGACATCGAAGCAGTCGAGATTGTCAGCATTGCGCGTGGCCGTCCCGCTCTAAAATCCCGCATCGGATTTGTGCCCGTTCGTTTTTTCGGGTGCAAACGCGTTCCGAATTCTTTTGTCTGCCTTCTCATGACACAGCCTACGATTTCCGCCCTGCACACTTCCAACATCACCTCGCTGCCTCTGCTGGCTCGCGGCAAGGTGCGTGACAACTACGCCGTGGGCGATGACCGCATCCTGATGGTCGCATCGGACCGCCTGTCGGCTTTTGACGTGATCATGGGTGAGCCCATCCCCGGCAAGGGCGAGTTGCTGACGCAAATGGCGCTGTTCTGGTTCGACAAGCTGGGCCACATCTGCCCCAACCACCTGACAGGCGAAGCGCCCGAGACGGTAGTGACGCCAGAAGAAGTGCCTCAAGTGCAAGGCCGCTCCATGCTGGTCAAGCGCCTCAAGCCCGTACTGATCGAGGCAGTGGTGCGCGGCTATCTGGCGGGCAGCGGCTGGAAGGAATACCAGGAAAACCAGGCCGTGTGTGGTGTGAAGCTGCCTGCGGGCCTGGTGAACTCGGCCAAGCTGCCCGAGCCCATCTACACACCTGCGGCCAAGGCCGAAGTGGGCGACCACGACGAAAACATCACCTACGAGCGCACCGTGGAGATGGTGGGTGAAGAGCTGGCCGCCAAGATCCGCGATACCGCGATCCGCATCTACAAGGAAGCGGCAGAAATTGCCCTCACCAAAGGCATGATCATTGCCGACACCAAGTTTGAATTCGGCCTGACCGAAGACGGCGAGCTGGTGCTGATGGACGAGGTATTGACCCCCGACAGCTCGCGCTACTGGCCCGTGGAAGGCTACGAAGAAGCCCTGAAGGCCGGCGTGAACCCTCCCAGCTACGACAAGCAGTTTGTGCGCGACTGGCTGGAGCAGGCCAAGGTCAATGGCAAGCTGTGGGACAAGACAGCCCCTGCGCCCCGTCTGCCCCAGGATGTGATCGAGAAAACAGCGGCCAAGTACCGCGAAGCACTGGAGCGCCTGACGGCTTAATGCGCTAGCGCCATCCACCCCAAAAGAAAAGCGGCCACAGGTCGCTTTTTCTGTGTCCGGCTTTCAAAAACAATAGCCTCTCAGGCTTTCCACACAATCATTTCCAATATAAAACTATTGGAAATGCTTGCGCTGCAAGCACTGGAAGCTCACTTTTTATCTGCGCACAGCGGGGGGTTGCAAGGCGGTGGCCATGTCCACCGCCAGTTTGCGCAGCGCTTGCCAGCTGTTGCCGGGCCAGCCGTCGGCAGGCAGGCCTTTGACAATGCCGTCCACAACGTGGGCTGAATGCAGCAGGCGCACGGCCGCGTTCGGCGTGAGGCGCGGCAGCACGCGCTCGAACAGCTTTTCCTTGGGGCCCCAAATGCGCAGGCTGCGCAGCACCATGGGCAGGGGCTGGCCGCTGGCCAGCGCATCCCTGGCACGCTTGAGATTGCGGATGTCCTCGGACAACGTCCAGTGCACCAGCACCTCGGCCGTGCCTTCGGCCTGCAAACCATCCATCATGCGCATGGCGCGTGTCAGATTGCCGGAGAGCACCGCTTCCGAGAGCTTGAACACGTCATAGCGCGCCACATTGAGCACGGCCTGTTCCACGACCTCCAGGCTCAGCTCGCCTTCAGGCTGCAGCAGGCCCAGTTTCTGGATTTCCTGGTGTGCTGCCAGCAGGTTGCCTTCCACACGATCGGCAAAGAATTGCAGCGTGCGCTGGCCTTCCTCACCCGAGGCCACACGCTGGTTCTGGCGTGCCAGTCGCTGCGCAATCCATTGCGGCAAGGCGGCACGTTCAATCGGGTCGATCTGGATGGTCGCACCATGGGCTTCCAGCGCACCAAACCATGCGCCTTTTTTGGTGGCGGCATCCAGACGCGGCAACGTGACGATGGTCAGCGTGTTGTCGTCTTGCGCAGCATTGCCAGCCAATTGCTGGATGGCGGCGCTGCCGTCCTTGCCCGGCTTGCCTGAAGGGATGCGGATTTCCACCAGCTGCTTGTCGGCAAACAGGCTGAGCGAGCCGCCCGCCGCCAGCACGCTGCTCCAGTCGAAATGCGCGCCTTGTACGGTGTAGACGCTGCGCTCGGTATGGCCCGCAGCACGTGCTGCGGCGCGGATGGCGTCGGCCGCCTCCTGCAGCTGCAGCGGCTCGTCGCCATGCAAGGTATACAAAGGCCGCAGACCTTTTTGCAGGTGTGCGGCCAGTTGGTTCAATGCCAGTTGCATGCGGGCTTTTAGTCGTCCGCAGGAGGCTGCGAGGCCGAGAGGCGACGCATCAGCTGCTGCGCCAGATCGGCGTACATATGGCGGTAGAGCGCCGCTTCTTCTTCGTCCTTGGCCAGGGCCAGGGATTCGCTGTAGCTCATCTCACGCTTTTGGAACATTTCTGTCTCTTCAATCCAGACACGGCCGTCCTTGTCCACCAGCTTGAAACGCGCAAACAGGCGCAGCTCCACCTCGCGCACCTGACCGGAAACTGTTTTGGCCAGCACCACGCGCTGGCGGCGCTCGCCCAGCAGATGCAGGGTGGCATCAGCAAGCTCCGGCGTTTGCGGCGGCAGGACGACGCGCAAATTGCCCCCTGCAGTGGCCAGGTTGCGCAGCACCTCGCGTGTGAAGGGCGAGCCTGCAGGCGCTTGGACGTACAGCGTCGCAAACGGAAAGGACGGCGCGCCACGCAGGCGAAAGCCGCAGGCACTGACCACAGGGGCCAGCGCCATCAGGGAAAGCAGCGTGCGTTTACGCATGGCGGTCATCCTTGGTGAAGGCGTTAAACGACGATGTTGACCAGACGTCCGGGCACCACCACCACTTTCTTGGGTGCAGCGCCGTTGGTGAACTTCAGCGCATCTTCGCTGGCCAGGGCAATGGCTTCGATCTGCGCCTTGTCTGCGGAGGCTGGTACGCGGATCGAACCACGCAGCTTGCCGTTGACCTGCAGCACCAGCTCCAGCTCGTCCTGCACCAGCGCCTTGGGATCCACCTCGGGCCATGCGGCATCGAGAATGTCGCCCTGCTTGTTGGCGTAGCCCAGTTCCTTCCACAGCACGTGCGTCAGGTGAGGGGTGGCGGGATACAGGATGCGCAGCAGGATGCCGAAGCCTTCGATCAGAGCAATCTGGCCATCGGCAGTTTCACCACCCTTGAAGCCTTCCAGCGCGTTGATGATCTTCATTGCGCCCGAGACCACGGTGTTGTACTGCATGCGGCTGTAGTCGTAGTCCACCTGCTTGAGCACGGTGTGGATTTCCAGGCGCAGCGCCTTGGCGTCCTTGCCGAACTCGACGTCGTCCAGGCTGTCCAGACCCAACGCCAGCATGATGGCGGGCGTGTAGTTGATGCCCAGCAGCTTGTGGCCGAAGTTGTAGACGCGGCGCAGGAAACGGTAGCTGCCTTCCACGGCGGCTTCGTTCCATTCCAGCGTCAGCTCGGGCGGCGCGGTGAACATGGTGTACAGACGTGCAGTGTCGGCACCGTACTTCTCGATCAGGTCTTGCGGGTCCACACCATTGTTCTTGGACTTGGACATGGTGCCCACGCCTTCGTAGTCAATGGCGGTGCCCACGGGCAGCAGGCCGTCGGCGCTGTCCACGGCATTCTTGAGCTTGGCACCAATCACCTTGCCCGCTTCGTCAAACACGTGTTCCACATCCTTGGGCCAGAAGTACTCCTTGCCACCCTTGGCCGTGCGACGGCTGTAGATGTGGTTGAGCACCATGCCTTGCGTGAGCAGCTTGGTGAAAGGCTCGTCAATCTTGAGCAGGCCCAGATCGCGCATGGCCTTGGTCCAGAAGCGCGCATACAGCAAGTGCAGGATGGCGTGTTCCACACCGCCGATGTACTGGTCCATGGGCATCCAGTAGTCGGCACCGTCGGCCACCATCTTCTCGCTGTTCTTTGCGTCGCAATAGCGCATGAAATACCACGAGCTGTCCACAAAAGTATCCATGGTGTCTGTCTCGCGGCGCGCAGGCTTGCCACAGCAGGGGCAGACCACACCAGCGTGGAAGGCCTCGCTCTTGACCAGGGGGTTGCCTGATCCATCGGGTACCAGGTCTGGAGGCAGGACCACAGGCAGGTCCTTCTCAGGCACAGGCTGAGGGCCGCAGTCTGCACAGTGGATGATTGGGATAGGCGTGCCCCAGTAACGCTGGCGGCTGATGCCCCAGTCACGCAGGCGCCAGGTGGTCTTCTTCTCGCCCAGTCCCTTGGCAGCCACCAGCTCGGCCACCTTGTCCACGGCTTGGGTGTGGTT
>JAEYRT010000089.1 GCA_023435325.1 Pseudomonadota bacterium
GGGCAGGCGTTACATGTCTTGCAATTTGCTGCCTTTTCATATTTTGCTGTTTGTTTCGGAAGACAAAGAGTTAATAATATCTTTTGAAAATGGAGTAACTTTTTTAATATTTAATATAAATAATTTATTGCTTCAATGTTTCTTTTTTCTTTGAAAACAAGAAACGAAAAAATAAAAAAGCCTATGCAAAAAAATGCATAGGCTGAATAGGACGAGATTGCAGTTCTAGGGTCTGCCGAGACCGAGTTGAACCCTGGAAATTCCGACAGCCTTTAGAAAGGCTTGGCACCCATCAAGGCCGTCAATCCCAGCAAGAGCAGCAGTTGAGCCACCAGCAAGACGCGGCGCTGGACCAGTTGGCTGGCTGAGGCGCTGCGTTTGGCAAAACCCAGACACAGACCATGGATCACATACAGAATGAGGCCGATGTACGGGTACATCATCTGCTGCCAGGGGCCAACAAAAGTCACACCCAGGCCCGTCAGTGCGGCAATGCCACCGAAGATGCGTGCGAAAACGTAGACCAGCGTGGATTTGGCCGCAGGCGTGGCTTTCCAAGCCAATGCCAGATAGGTAACGGACAGCAGCAGCGTCAGCACTGCGAACAGCATGTGGGAATGTTTGAGGGCGAGGTACATAAGGTGGATTGGGGTGAATAAAAAATATAGCTATTAACGCTTGTCACTGCTTGTTTTTAGATAGATTTATATTTGAAAACCAGCAATAGAAAACGTTGGTAGCTCTCTTTTTTGGTGTGCTCACGGATGGCTTCTGGGCATCTGTCGGGACAGACGTTCCGTGCCAAGATGCTGCGCCAGTTTAGCGTCCAGGGGCAAGGGCTCGCCATGCAGCTGTGCAGCAATCAGCTCGCCACACAGCACGGACAAGGTCAGACCGCGTGCACCCATGGCTGTCAGCGCCCACAAGCCCGGCGTCGTGGCGCTGATGGGGCCTGCAATTGGCAGCCGATCATGGCTGGCGCAGCGCACTTCGCCCCAGGTCGGCTGGCAATGCGCATCGCCCGGTGTGAACCAGGGTGCCAGCGCGGGCGCACTTCCCGGCAGCAGGGTGGAGAGCTTGCCGAAATTGACAGCATGGGCGGCTGCCTGATCGGTGGTGCTGATGGGCATCTGGGCGACATCCCGCTCAAAGGTGGAGCCCATCACCCAGGCCTTGCCTTGTTCCAGAGGCACTTGCGTAACCAGGTTGCCATTGCCGTTGACCGGGAAAGGGGGCAGTGCCGCGGCATTGTCTGTGCTGTGCCAGCCCCAGCTGATTTGTCCCCGCAGGGCCTGCAAGTGCCAGTGCACGCCGTCGGGCAATAGGCCGGTAGTGGCCGGGCCACATGCCACCAAGGCCAGATCGGCGCGGGCCAGCACCGTGCCGCATGCATCCAGCGCCTGCCAGCCATCTTCAGGGTCGGGCACAAGCCGGGCCACGTGGGCCTGGCCCACAAAAGTGATGCCGGACTGTGCCAGCTGCGCCTTGACCAGCTGTGCCGGACGCACCCAGCCTGCCTGGGCATGCCAGCACGCTGCAGTGTCTGCAGGCAGGCCCGCATCGGCAAGTTGGTCGGCATCGCAGGCATGGCTCCATTGCGCACCAGGGCCACCGGCCCACGCCGTTGGCAAGCCGGTGCCGCCATCGGTGCAATGCTCCAGCACGCCGCTGTGGCCCCAGTCCAGGCCTTCACGGCACACATCGCGCAGGCGTTGCAGTGTCATGCGCACGCCGTTGCGCGACAGGCGCGAGAGCACGCTGTCATCGGGCGAGACGTGCGGACAGAACAGGCCGGCGGGCAGGCCGGAGGCACCATCCGCTGGTGCCTCGCCCTTGGCGAGCACTGTCACGCGCCAGCCGCGTATGGCCAGGCTGTACGCGACAGAGGCGCCTGCCAAGCCAGCACCAATCACCACAGCCGTGCCTGGCTGCGCAATGGGTGGGCGCTCGCCCGGGCGCTTGCGTGGTTCCCAGCGCGGCGCGAAGTGTGCGCAGTTGTTATCTTCATGATCAAAAACAAAGCCCGCCGTGGTGAGTGCATGACGCAAGGGTGCATCGTCCTGCATGGACGGAGCAACCTGCAGCACGCTGCCGCGATGGCAATGGCGCGCCAGCGCCTTGATGCTGTGGTTGTCGCTGGCAAACGGCAGGTGCAACAGCATGGCATCGGCACTGCTGTTTTGCTGGCGCAGCAGGGTGTGTGCATCCCCCACCCACAGGGTCAGCAGCACGCGACCTTGTTCAAAGCTCAGGCGGTGGATGCCAGGCAGCAAGCCCAACATTTGCTGGCCGAGCGTCTGGGCCAGTTCTGCCATCTGCGGGAGGGCGGCGGCATGGACCTGTGCAGCAGAAACTGGAGCTGCGCAGATGGCCGTGAAATGCAGTTGCCGGCTGCGCTGGGCATCTGCCTTCCAGGCTTTCCAGACGGCTAGAAAACTTTCACCATGACCAAAATCCGTGGTCAGGATGCGCCAGCTATGGCGTCCCTGCCAGGCGCACAGTGCTGCCAGTGAAAGTGTCGAGGACAAAGAAGGCATAAAAACTCAAAGTACGCAGGTGCAGCCCAGCTGCTTCACTCCCAGCGTTGCTGGTATGAAAACACGGGCAAGCGCCAGCCAAAGCGTATGGCAGCCAGACGCAAAGCCAGACCACCGGCAAAACACAGAGCGCTGCTGATGCCCACGGACACCTCCAGCGCCTGCAGACCCAGGTACAACAGACAGACAGCCATGGAGACGCTGGCATACAGCTCCCGTCGGAACACCACGGGCACCTGGTTGCACAGCACATCGCGCAGGATGCCGCCGCTGATACCGGTGATCATGCCTGCCATGACGACCACCAGCGGGTCATAGCCAAGTTTGATGGCCACATTGCTGCCAATCAGCGAGAACGCGATCAGCCCCATGGCATCCAGCAGCAGGAACAGATGCTTCATGCGCTGCATGTAACGCGCAATGACGGTGGTCAGCAAACCGGCAGAGACCACGAGGTAGACGTAGGCGGGGTGCTGTGTCCAGCCAATGGGGTAGTTGCCCAGCACCATGTCGCGGATGGTGCCGCCGCCCAGAGCGGTGACAAAGGCAATCACCACCACACCAAAAATGTCCATATTGCGCCGGCCCGCTGCCAATGCACCAGACATGGCTTCCGCCGTGATGGCAATGAGATAGATGACAAGAATGATGTCCAGCTGGGTGCTGAAGACGGTGTGCATGAACTCGGACAGGACGGCCATGGTGCAACAAGGGTGGGGCCCGCGCGCCCGAAGCCTGCATCGCAATGCAAGAGGCTTTTGGGGCGTGGGTGAGCCTCTCCCGCTGTCCTTTTACCTGAGAGTTTCGGCAGTGCCCATGTTCGTCATGTGCACGCCTGCCCCTTCGGTGAACCGGCTGGCCATGCTGGCCCCGGCTGCTCTCCAGTCGGCAATGGTGTTCCGTGGTACCGGGTGCCTGAGCGATTATGGGAGTTTGCGCCTTCGGCGGAGGCTGGCTGGTGATGGCTGCCTCGCTCTCCCACGGAATACAAAAGCTGCGATTATGGCTGCAGACCAAGACCCGGTGGAGCAACCGGGCTTCAGTCGCCCACAAAAAAGCCCTGTGGCCTGAAGCGACAGGGCTTGGGGCTGGCCAGACGTGCGCCGCCGCAGCGTCAGTGCCAGCGCTGAAGAAGAGGTTTGTGGCAAACCGCTTCTTCTATGTCTTCAGGACCTTACGCCGATGGCGGAACATAACCTGCCGCAGCATCTGCGCCGCTGCCGAAGAAGTGGTTTTCCATCTGGCGAGCGAGGTATTGGCGGGCGCGGGCGTCGGCCAGGTTCAGGCGGTTTTCATTGACCAGCATGGTCTGATGCTTGAGCCAGTCGGCCCAGGCCTGCTTGCTCACGCTTTCAAAAATGCGCTTGCCCAGCTCGCCAGGGTAAGGAGGAAAGTCCAAGCCTTCGGCTTCTTGACCCAGTTTGATGCAATGAACGGTACGTGCCATGGGGATCCTCTGTGGATTTCAGATGTTTAGGTAATAAAGAACTGAAATCTTATTGGTTTAAGTTTTGATGCCTTGCTTTCAGAATGCGTTGCAACGGTGAAACGGACCGTTTTCCCAACACATATCGAAAGCACAAAATGAACAATCGCCGCAACTTTATCAAGATTCCTGTTGCCCTCAGCCTTTTGGCGGGCTTCACCTTCGGTGCCGTGCCAGCATTGGCGGCCGAGCCCGTGAGCTTGCTCAATGTTTCCTATGACCCCACGCGGGAGCTGTACGCCGATTTCAACAAAGCCTTTGCCCAGCACTGGAAGAAGCAAACCGGTCAGGATGTGAGCGTCAAGCAGTCGCACGGCGGCTCGGGCAAGCAGGCGCGCTCCATCATCGATGGCATTGAGTCGGATGTGGCGACCTTGGCACTGGCGGGTGACACCGATGCCCTGGTCAAGAACGGAGGCTGGATTCCAGCGGACTGGCAAAAGCGCCTGCCGCACAATGCCTCGCCTTACACCTCGACCATTGTGCTGGTGGTGCGCAAAGGCAACCCCAAAGGCATCAAGGACTGGGATGACTTGGTCAAGCCCGGCGTGAGCGTCATCACCCCCAACCCCAAGACGTCGGGCGGTGCACGCTGGAACTATCTGGCTGCCTGGGAATACGCCAAGCGCAAGAACGGTGGCGATGATGGCAAGGCCAAGGAATTTGTGCGCCAGCTCTACGCCAACGTTCCGGTGCTCGATACCGGTGCACGTGGCTCTTCCATCACTTTCAGCCAGCGTAACCAGGGCGATGCATTCATCTCCTGGGAAAACGAAGCCTTTTTGCTGAAAAAGGAGCTGGGCGACAAGATTGAAATCATCGTGCCTTCGATTTCGATCCTGGCAGAGCCTGCCGTCACCGTGGTGGACAAGGTGGTGGACAAGCGCGGCACACGCAAGGTTGCGCAAGCTTACCTGCAGTACCTCTATAGCGAAGAAGGCCAGGACATTGCGGGCAAGCACTTTTATCGGCCTGCCATTTCGGAGGCTGCCAAGGCCAATTATGCCCACCAGTTTCCCAGCTTGACCTTGTTCAAGATCGACGATGCCTTTGGCGGCTGGGCACAAGCGGCCCAGGAGCATTTTGCCGACGGCGGCAGTTTTGACCAGATCTACGCCAAGAAGTGAAAGTGCCGCACCAGCGGTATTGGCCGATGGGGCACGGTGTGCCCCCGCAGCGAGAAGGAGAGTTCGCCATGACCCAATCTATTGCAATACACGCTGCGGCAGTGCCCGCATCCCGTGATGCCTTGTGCCTGTACGCCGTACGTGTGCTGCGCACCACGGCCGAGCAATGGGGCATGTGCGCACCACAGCGCCACACCCTGCAGCAGGCTGGCAAAGAGTCGGACGGTGTACGCCAATGGTTGGCAGCGACGCCATGCGGCAAGCTACACGCAGCGTCCTCTATCGCCTGGGGTGTGCTCGCATGAGCGCCGGGCGTTTGCCTGCAGAGGGTGTGGTGCTGGGCATGCACCATGTGCAGCTCAGCTACCTGGCCCAGCATCAAGCCTTGGTGGAAAGCTTCTATGGGCAGTTGCTGGGTTTGCCCCGGGTGGTACATACCCAGACGCAGCGCCATGTGCTGTCCTATCTGGCGGGGAGCCAGCGCATTGATCTGGTGCCGCGCATGGCAGCCCATCCGTCTTGTGAATGCCTGGGTCATCTGGCACTGCAAGTGGCTGGAGTGCAGGCACTGCAGCAGCGCTTGCTGGACCACGGTGCCACGACGCTGGCTGTGGTCAGGGTGGATGAAGGCCTGCGCTTTTATGCCAAAGATCCAGCAGGCAACACTTTGGAACTGCTGCAGCCAGAGGCCCACCTGATCGAGCGTGGCCGACGCGCAGAAGTCCAGCCCGCTGCGGCACAGCCTGTGCCTCACGAGGCTGTGATGGCCTGATGACTTGTCAATGAGTTTGTGGATGAAGAAATGGTCTGCCAGCGCTCCTCTGTTCTCTGGTGAGCGCTGGCAGCTCTTTTTTGATGTGTTATGAATTTCCAGCAATTGCGCTCTGTGCGTGAAGCCGTGCGCCTTGGGTTCAATCTGACCGACGTGGCACAGCAGCTGCACACCTCGCAGCCTGGCGTGAGC
>JAEYRT010000139.1 GCA_023435325.1 Pseudomonadota bacterium
GCCTTGGTGACAGGGACATCCAGGCCCAGGCTGTATGTTTTTTGGTCCAGTGTCTGTGCGGAAGCCACTTCCTTTTCGGATTCGCCATAGGTGGCGTACAGCTTGGCTGCACCGAAGTCATAGGAGCCACCCAGCATCCAGTTTTCGTTTTTGCTGCCTTCCACGTACAGCGGAGTGGAAGGTGTGCCCAGGATGTCAGCCTGCTCGTAGAACGCAGTCAGTGCCAGGGCGCCGCTGCGGTAGGTCAGGTTGGCACCGATGTTGTTGGCGCCGGAATCTCCTGCTTGTTCGCCAAATGCATAGTGCAGATTGGCCTGGAAGCCATTCAGGTTCGGGGTAGAGTAGGTGATCTGGTTGCTCCAACCCGTATCCACAGCCGTGGAGTTGGCTGCAGGTGCAAAGCTCATGTTCGCATGCAGCACGAGGGGCGACACAGTGAACGAATCACCAAAAGGGTTGAACGCGATGGTAGGCAAGAAGTTGGGAGCCATGGAGCGACCCAGCTTCAAGGTACCAAAACCACCCGACAGCGAAACATTGGCATCACGTGCAAAGAAGTTGTCCACATTGGTGCGGCCAGGGGTGCCTGTGTCTGCACGGAAGAATGCACCCAGTGCAAAACCAACCTTCAGACCGTTGCCCAGGTCTTCCGTGCCGCTCATGCCCCACCACGAAGTGGTCAAGCCGCCGGAACCCAGCTGGCTGGTGCGCTCTGCACCTGCCATCTTCACGGAGCCGGCATACATATCCACCAGACCGGACAGTTGTACATTGCTTTGAGCTTGTGCTGTACCCAGGCATGCCAGGGCGGCACCAAAAGCGATCAGAGATTTTTTCACGGTCATTCCCTCTAAGGTCAAAATTTAAAAGCTTTACAAGCCGCCCACTCCAAGGCATACGCGCATGCAGGGTGCTGCTTTTGTATACAAAGCATAAGTCGTGCCAAGTTGATTTTTTATTGTGGTAATTACTTGATACGCGGTAGCTTTGAATGGTTTAGGGCTGCATGCAGTCCAGCAAATGGGCGGCTGCACCCTCTGGATCTGCGGCATTGACCAGTGCTCGCACCACAGCGATAGAGCCGACTCCTGTCGCCAGAATGTCTGGAAACTGCTCGGCAGAAATGCCGCCAATGGCGACCAGCGGGTATTGCTGCATCAGGCGTACATAAGCCTGCAAGCGGGCCACCCCTTGAGGTGCTGTAGCCATCTTTTTGAGTGTGGTGGGGAACACGGCACCCAGTGCGATATAGCTGGGCTGCACGGCATGGGCGCGCACCATTTCGGCGTAGCCATGGGTGCTGACGCCCAGACGCAGGCCGCTGGCACGGATGGCGTCGAGCTGTGAACCTTGCAGGGCATCCAGGTCTTCTTGGCCGACGTGCACGCCATACGCACCAGCATCGATGGCCGCTTGCCAGTGGTCGTTGATAAACAGGTGTGCATTCGTGCCTTGCACCGCTGCAACGGCAGCGCGCACTTCGCGGCGAATGGCATCCGGGTCTTCGCTCTTAAAGCGCAGTTGCACGGTAGGCACGCCGGCACGGGCCATGCGACCCACCCATTCGGCGGTGGGCAGCACGCCATACAAACCCAAAGCGCGTGGGCATGCCGGGAATGCCAGCTTGGGGTCTGCCTCGGTCAGGCCGAAGTCTTGCGGCGCATCGGGCCAGTGCGCGGCATCAAACTGTCCGGTGCGCTTGGTTTGGTGTTGCCAGGCCTGGGCCAGACATTCGGCATCAATGGCGATAAAGCCCAACTCGCTGCAAGCCTGCAGTGCTGCCAGATACACGGCTTCAGCAGATGTGGCAGAGGGTGTGGGCTGCGCAGGCAGGCGGCTGTTTTCGGACGCGAAGGTCGCGCTGTGTGCGGCCACAATGGCTTGCGCCATGTCGGTGATGTACTGCTCAGTCATGGTGCCAAAACGGGGTGCCTAAAACGGGGGTGCTGGGCTGTGCGGCGGTTTGCTCGGCCATGGCTCCAGCCAAGTAGCCATCGCGCCCGGCTTGTACTGCATCGGCAAAGGCGCCGGCCATGCGTACGGGGTCTTCGGACAGGGCCACGGCAGTGTTGAGCAACACGCCATCAAAGCCCCATTCCATGACGGTGCATGCATGCGAAGGCCGGCCTAGACCGGCATCCACAATCAGCGGCACATTCAGGCGCTCACGCAACACTTGCATGGCGTAGGGGTTGGCAGGGCCGCGGCCGGTGCCAATGGGAGCGGCCCAGGGCATGACGGCTTGGCAGCCCACATCCACCAAGCGCTGGCACAGCACCAAGTCTTCGGTGCAGTAGGGCAGCACCTGGAAGCCGTCTTTGATCAGAATGGAGGCGGCTTCCACCAGGTTCAACGTATCGGGTTGCAGTGTGTAGTCGTCGCCAATCAATTCCAGCTTGATCCAGGGCGTGTCAAATACTTCGCGGGCCATCTGGGCGGTGGTCACCGCTTCCTGGATGGTCATGCAGCCAGCGGTGTTGGGCAGCACGGGCACATCGAGCTTGCGCAGCAATTCCCAAAAGCTGGCACCAGTTTCGGCCACTTCAGCGGCATTGCTACCCTGGCGGCGCAACGAGGCGGTGACCATGGCGGGCTTGGCGCGGGTGACTGCCGCTTCCAGCACGGCTGGCGAGGGGTAGCGCGAGGTGCCCAGCAACAAGCGGCTTTGGAAGCTTTGTCCGTACAGCACCAGGCTGTCGTCAGAAGAAGTCTCAGTGGTCATAGGGGGTGTGATCGCTTCAAAGGCTCCTCAGCCTTTCAAGCCAATTCCATGAAAAATTTTTAACGAATGATCAGCCGCCGGTAACGGGTGCGATCACTTCCATGCGGTCGCCTTCAGCCAGGGTGTGTACGGCATGGCGTGACTTGGGAACAAATTCCGTATTCACGGCGACCGCAAACGGTGGCTTGGCTTGCCATACGGCCACCGCGTCGGCCACGGTGGCGTTGTCAGGCAGTTCCACGGTTTGTTGGTTGATGGTGATGTTCATGGCTGTCCAGATCAGGGCAAAAACCGGGTTTTCAAAAGGCAGGTGAAATCAGGCGTGGTGCGGTTGGTGAACGGTCACATCAAAAGATTGGGCCAATTCGGTGCTGCCCGTGCGCAAAATTTGCAAAGTGGCGTCCAGCATGGCGGGCGAGATCATGTAACCGTGGCGGTATAGGCCATTGACCTGCAGCACGCGCTCATCCAGCCAGCGCAGGGCAGGCAGATTGTCCGGCAGCGTGGGGCGGCACTGTGTGGCAATTTCCAGAATGCGCGCTTCGGCAAAACCGGAGTGCACGGTATACAAGGCACTGAGCAGTTCCATTACCGAGCGCAAACTGGCCGGGCCCATATCGTCGGACTCGATCTCTGTTGCGCCAATCACAAACAAGTGGTTTTCTTTGGGGGCGATATACAGCGGATAGCGCGGATGCACCAAGCGTGTGGGGCGCTGCAGCGTCACTTCCGGCGCATGCACACGCACCACTTCGCCGCGAATGCCGCGCAGGTTTTTCCATTCGGTGCGTGCGCCCAGGCCGCGGCAGTCAATCACCAAATCCGGTTGACCTGTGGTGCCAGGGGTGAAGTCGGTGGTTTCGCGCGGGGTATGCCAGTGGAAGGTGACACCCAGACGCGCCAGTGTTTTTTCCAACGCAGCCAATAATTGACGGTTGTCCAACTGGCCTTCGCCAGGCAGGTAGACACCCTGCTGAAAGCGGCCTTGCAGTGCAGGTTCGACTTCTTGCAAGCGCTGCGCACCCACGCTTTCCAGCGCGGGTAGCGTGGGGTTAAGACGGCGGTTTTTTTCAAACAGGTTGCACAGCCGGTTGGCATCGGCCGCATCTTGGCGATGCCAGACGACCAGCGTACCGTTTTGCTGGAAGAAGACGTGATCGTCCAGATGCGCCAGCAGCTCGGGCCAGCGCGTGAGGCCATATTGGCCCATGCGCACCACGCCGGGTTCGGTAATGGCCGATTCCGCCAAAGGAGCCAGCATGGCGGCGGCCACACGGGCAGCGGCACCATCGGCTTCGAGGCCTTTGGCTTCAAACATTTCCACGCGGTGCCCCTCACGCGCCAATTCCAAGGCCAGCAAGCGGCCCATCAGGCCTGCGCCCAGAATGGCAATGTGTGAAGGGGTGGTCAGAGCGATCATGGTGGGTATCTACGTCCGTTTTCAGTGTCACCGGGGACAAAACGGGCGTTGCAGCCGAAGCAGCTGCCGCTCTGGTGAAACTCCCCACGCCAGCATGATCTGGATCGGGTCTCGGGGCCGTAAATGGTGGTGGTCAGGGCCCCAGGGTTTTTCTCAGCCACGCACTGCAGATGGATGGTTCTGCTGTGGGACACCCCTGTTTCGTCCGCAAGCTGCAATTACAGCATAGTGGGGCCGCTTGCGACATCTCTTCATTGAACAAGCCTTGGCTTGGGTCATAATTTTTGCCATGACTATGCAACCTTTGCTCCAGGACGGTGCAATGCCCCCGTTGCCGCGCTATGCCCGTGTGCTCTCTATTGCTGGCTCTGACAGCGGTGGCGGGGCCGGTATTCAGGCGGACCTCAAAACTTTCAGTGCCCTGGGCTGCTTTGGCATGACGGCCATTACTGCCATCACGGCACAAAACACCTTGGGCGTCAAAGGCATTCATGGTGTCCCGGCAGAAATGCTTCAGGCCCAGATCGATGCCGTGGTGCAGGACATTGGCGTGGATGCCATCAAGATCGGCATGCTGCATGCGCCAGAAATCGTGCGGGTGGTCGCCGATGCCATTCGCCGCTATGACATCCGCAAGGTGGTGCTGGACCCCGTGATGGTGGCGACCAGTGGCGACAAGCTGATCCACGATGAAACCGCTGAAGTGCTGGTGCGAGAGTTGTTCCCGCTGGCGAGTGTGATCACCCCCAACCTGGATGAGGCTGGGTGGTTGATTGGGCGCAAGCTTCACGATGTGGCCGACATGGAGACTGCGGCCCAACGGCTATTGGAGATGGGTGCCAAACACGTATTGCTGAAAGGCGGCCACTTGCCGGGCGACTGGGTGGTGGATTTGCTGGCAGGGCAAGGCGGCTTGCGCAAGGAACTGGGGTCTCAGCGGATTCAGACCCACAATGGGCATGGTACGGGCTGTACCCTGTCGTCGGCGATTGCTGCCCACATGGCGCTGGGGTTCGAACTGGAGCAGGCGGTGGAAAGCGCACGAACCTATATCCTGGGCGCTATTGCTGCAGGCGCGCAGGTGCATACGGGCAAGGGCCACGGCCCGCTCAACCATGGCTTTGCACCGTTACCCCAGGTGGTGTTTCGGCATTGAAGCCGAACGTTGTACGCGCAGTGACTGGGAGGCGAAGGCCTACCAGCCCCAGCCCAGATTGACCGACATCCAGCCTTCTTCGCCTTCTGCCGTTTTGATCTTGGCCCATTCACCCTGCTTTTCCAGCGTTTTGACGATGTCGTATTTCTTCAGTTTGGAAACGACTTGGTGGTTGGTGCCAGGGCCTGCGCGCAGGTTCACGGTATTGGCCTTAATCAAGAAATGCGGATCATCGGCCGTCAACGGTTTGTGCACCCAGCCCAGCGGGCCCTCGAAGTCTTTGACCTTGAGCCAGTCGTCCTGCTTGGCAATGACTTGAACGGGATAACCATTGATCAATTCCCAGGCAACTTCCGATTTGGTGGTTGGCTTGGCGCGGATATTGACGGTGTTGCCCTTGATACTCAGAAACTCTTGTGCTTGAGCCAATGCAGGACTGAAGGCGAACGCGCCGGTTACCAGCAGGGCAGCGATACCACCGCCATGCTGCAGACGGCGGGAGAGGCGAGAGGTGACATAAGCTAACACGCGGCAATAACTCCTGTGAATCATTGTGAGGAGGCGCTCGCTAAACGCTGGCGCCTGCAAAAAGGCTGCAATGATGCCTTGGATCACGCCGTGTATTGAAGATATCGTCCACAAAAAAGCGCAAAATCCCGGCATAAACGCGGTCTAGCGCATGTTAGTGGATGAAACGTTCAGACACAACTCACAATTTTGGCTGTGCCAGCCGTACAGCGATTTCTGACTGCGTACGGGGCAGACAGCGTGCCAGCACGAAACAAACCAGCAAGGTAGGTAGCGCACGTCCGGCGTCGGGTGTGATCAGCGGTATGCAGTGGTAGAACACCACACCGGCCAGCCACAGCAGGACAGCGGGCCAGTGGCTGGCTCGGGCATGGGCCATCCACAAGGAGGCCTGTTGCGCTCGGAGCCCGGCACTTTGCCATGCCGTGCAACCGAGGATCACTGCGAAAAGAGGCACAAAGACCGAGCTGAGCAAGAGCAGAAATGGCTCAATGCTGTGCATGGGCAAAACCAGTGCCAGCAAAACACAAGCAGCAGTCAGCAGCAGGCCCCACTGGCGCAAGCTCCAGCCTGGCAGCACGCTGTGCGCCGCCATGGCGCCGGAGTAAGTGTCGCCATAGGCGTTGTCCACCTCATCAATCAGGATCAGGCTCAACGCAATCAATCCTCCTTGGGCCAGCAACAGTGCGGTCACCAAATCTTCACTGGGGAGTGTCAGGACGATCAGAACGCCCAGACCGTAGCACCACATATTGGCCACGGCATAACCCAGCCATGTACCGCGCAGGGCGCTGTTGCCATCACGGCCATGACGGGCATAGTCAGCCACCAGCGGCAACCAGGAAATAGGCATGGCAATCACCAGATCCATGGCAGGCAGCCATCCCATATCGCCTGTGCCCGAACGTTGCCACAGTCCTTGCCAGCCCTGTTCCAGCGCAAGGCCTACAAAATGCCAGCTAAGCCACAGCAAGGAGGCAACCACCAGAGGCAGGGCAATGCGGGCAATCAGCTGACGCACCAGCTTGAGCATGGAGCCACTGATCAGGAGGGCGATCACGCTGCCCCAGATCAGAGTCATCACAAAAGGCCAGTACGACGCAGTCATTCCGCCGGCCTGGCGTGCAATTGCAACGCTGGCATCGCGCATCACCACCAGTTCAAAAGTCCCCCAGCCAATAAGCTGAACCAGATTCAACAAGATGGGGAGCTTGGCAAACTGTCGCCCATAAACGTGGGTCATCAAGGCAGCGCTGGACAGCCCTGTCTCGCAGGCAATCTTGGCCATCCAACCGAGCAGACCTGCGCCGAGCAGAGAGCCCAGGGCAATCGCCATTACCGCCTGCTGGGTGGAAAGTGCAGGCAGCAGATAGGCACCAACTTGCATGACCAGCAGGCCGACTCCCAGGCTGAACCATAGCGCTGCATGGTCGCGCCCGGCAAAAACGCGTTCATGGGGAGAAGTGGGGGACAACGCCTGGTTGACTGGCGTGGTGCCAGTAGACGTTGAAGAAATGGAATTCATAAATGCTCCGTATGCCTACGAAGCAGGGGCCGTACAGCCGTGCAGTCTTACGCAGCCGAGTGCGTGTGAACTGGCAATGAGCAACAACAGCTTCCCTGCGCGAGGATGATCTCAAACACGCAAAATCAATATGCGTGAACAGGTTCGAAGGGTTTTATCTCAGCCCCGCTTGCACGGGGCACCCCTAGCTTTGCCACCGAAGCGGCGGCGCGATTGTGCATGCGCGGCATAAAAAAAGCTAGCTCAAAGCTAGCTTTGTGGTTGTGCCGCCTCTCTCGGTTTATGCGTTGTTCCGGCCCTGTTCAGGCTGCGCGGGGGCTCCGTGCTTGTACAGCTTGAGATATTGCCAGCGCATCAGCCCAGCCATCACCGGCAAAGTCAGCTCGATGCTTTCTTCCAAAGCCGATACCAGGGCCAGTACTTCGAGCGACGAGGGAATTCCGAAGTCTTCGTCCAGGATACTGATAGAGCGATCCAGCACCTTTGAAATAACCAGTGTGGCAAAAAATATTGCTAGACCACTAGTTACCGGCTCTAGACGCTTGAAGCGCTCCCAGAGTACACGTCTGTACTTGAGAAGCAGATAGATGGCAGCTCCAGCCACCAAGGCAACACAAAAGAAGGCGATGAGCTTGTGGTGCCATGGTCTGTCATGCAGATAAAAGCTGACCTTGAGCACGCTGAAACCCGTGAGCGCCTTATGAAGATCCATCTCCCTGGCTCCGGCCCCGATGAGCAGCAAGGTGATGGCCAAGGTCGTGCGCCATTCTCCGGGCTGGCGCGGGCTCAGCCACATTGCTGCGGCAAGAGCGAAATACAGCTTTTCGGTCATGCCTTCGATCACGCCACCTTCACTGCCTTCGCGCATGACAAACATCACATCGCTAGGCGGAAGCAGAAGCCATAAAACCACTGCGAATAAACTGCCTAAAACAGGAGCCGGAATTGTGAGCCAAGGTGATGCCCAGAAAGTGCCTGGGGCGCTGGTTGTGGTTTTAATTGAGTGCTCGAACATAAAAATCTACGAAGACGTGCTTCTTTTGCCCGTTGTTCTTTTCACGTCTTTTCCACGTGCAAGGCATTCATCTGGAAATGGCGTGTCCTCTGAAAGCGGGATCATCGGGTGGACACGGGTGGTGACCGTTTTTCCCCCAAGGCTAACTGAAAACTGGCATCGTTTCAGTTCGATTCCAGGGAGCCCTGTGTATTCCTACTTGTTCTCTGGCAGAGTGCGCAGATCAATGCAAGCCATGTGTCACCGAAGCATCCACTTGGCCTGAAGGGAGGCCAGTTCGCCTGCAAGGAGGCATCGCTGTTTTGATGAAGTTGTCCTGGCTGGGGGCAGAGAAGGGTTGGCCCAATGCTTCTAAACTCCAGGGAATGCCAAATCTTTACGACGCCTTGATTACCCTTTTGCGTGAGCATTGGAAGAACCACAACAATGCCTACCCTCAATGCATTGAGCTGAGTCCGGAGGACTTGCAAGCACTCAATGCGGAGCGCAAGCTCGTCAATGAATCCATGAATTTCAAGCTGACACCGGAGTGGGGAAAATTTTTTCACGGCACGCCATTGCGTGTAGCAGATGTGAGCTGTGTTGTGGATGCCGAAGGGCAGCGTATTCCCATCGTCGTGACGGTAGCTGCAACCCCGGAGTCCTGAATACCGGTGCTATCAGCACTGATTGATCTGGAGTCCACGCAGGACTCACTTCTTACCTCTGTGCAGATGTGCTCGCTCTGCACAGAGGTTTTTTGTTTCCTGGGTATTCAATCGCACCGTATGGATCAGGGCGTCTAGGCAGTTCCGCTAGGTGTTTCCGAGGGAATGTGCTGTATCGTTCTGCTACGCGGAAGGTTCGAAGAAAAAAGGCCTACTTGCAGCTTGGTTGTTGCAGTTTGACGGTGAGCAATATCGCCTGAAAGATCAATAGGTTAAGGGTAAACCCTTTGATTTTCGTGTATTCCGATAAAAAGCTGTCACTTTCTGGACAGCATGGCTTCGTAAGTCAGAGCACAGCCATAAATGCATCGGTCTCTGACGCGACAATGATCCGATTTTCAGTCACAGAAACGACAGGATATGGACGACCCGATTCTTACTATCGAAGAACGTGAAGCGATCAATGCTGGTCGCTGGTTTTCATCCCTTTCACCTTCGCTACGCCACGACATTCTGCGATGCGCTTACGTCAAACGATTCAAAGATGGTGCCTTGATTTGCGCCCGCGGCGAAGTGCCGGAGGAATGGTTTGCCTGCGCCAAGGGCGCTGTGCGGGTGAGCTCCACATCCATCACGGGCAAGCAGATCACGCTGACCTATGTGGAGCCGGGGTTGTGGTTTGGGGATACCTCGATTTTCGATGGGGACAGGCGCACACACGATGCATATGCGCACGGTCCCACCACGTTGCTGTGCGTGGCCAAGGCCGACTTCAAACGGATTTTGGCGACACACACGGAGTTTTACGAAGCCATGCTGTGGTTGGCGGCGCGTCGCATCCGCCAGCTCTATGGTTTGGTGGAGGACTTGAACACACTGCCGTTGCGTGCACGTCTGGCCAAGCAGTTGCTGCACTTGGCGCGCAGCTACGGCATTCCCAGCCTTGCCAATGGCGAGGAAGTGCGTATCGGCCTGCAATTGGCGCAGGAGGAGTTGGCCCAGTTGCTCGGGGCTTCACGCCAGCGCGTGAACCAGGAGCTCAAGGGTATGGAGCGCGAAGAGATCATCCGGATCGAACCGGGTGGGCTGGTGGTGCGCAACCGCGATGCGCTGCTGCGTATCGTGGAAACTGATCTGTAGCGACTTATGAGTAATTTTGACCATTTTGTAGGTACCAAACCTGTCTCTGAAACACATGCTTTTGATGTGGATGCGCTCTCCGCTTGGATGGCGCAGCATGTCGAGGGCTTTCAGGGCCCTGTGACGGTGGAAATGTTCAAGGGCGGTCAATCCAACCCTACCTACAAATTGGTCACGCCGCAGCGCAGTTATGTCATGCGCTCCAAGCCGGGCCCTGTGGCCAAGCTGCTGCCTTCGGCCCATGCCATTGAGCGTGAGTTCAAGGTGATGAGCGGGCTGGCAGACACGGAAGTTCCTGTGCCTCGCATGTATGCATTGTGTGAAGACGAGGCGATTATTGGCCGTGCCTTCTACATCATGGAGTTCAAGGATGGTCGTGTGTTGTGGGACCAGTCCCTGCCGGAAATGGACAATGCCCAGCGCGCTGCCATTTATGACGAGCTCAACCGCGTGATTGCCGCACTGCTTATGGTGGACGTGCACAAACAGGGACTGGCGGATTACGGTAAGCCTGGCAACTATTTCGAACGTCAGATCGGGCGTTGGAGCAAGCAATATCAGGCTTCCATCACGCAGCCGATCGAAGAGATGGACAAGCTGATGGCATGGCTGCCACAGAACATGCCAGCAAGTGCCCGGGATGAGAGCAAAGTCTCCATCGTGCACGGGGACTACCGTCTGGACAACGTCATGTTCGACAAGGACCGTGCCCAGGCAATTGCCGTGTTGGACTGGGAACTTTCCACGCTGGGGCATCCTCTGGCTGACTTCAGCTACCACTGCATGGCATGGCATATCCCCGCCAATCTCGGACGCGGCATCGGTGGCCTGGATATCGCGTCGCTGGGTATTCCCTCTGAAGATGAATACATGCGCCGCTACTGCGAGCGCACCGGTCTGGCCACGCCCGAGCAGCTCAAGGCGGACTGGAATTTCTATCTGGCCTACAACATGTTCCGCATTGCGGCCATCTTGCAAGGCATTGCCAAACGTGTGGAGGCGGGAACTGCCTCCAGCGCACAGGCCAAGGCAGCAGGCGACACGGCGCGGCCGATGGCGCAACTGGCATGGTCCTACGCGCAAAAACACGGCGCCTGACTGAGTTTCCCCTCGTGTGAGAAACGGCATGCAGCTGCCGGGGGGCAGCGCACGCCTTTGTTTGCTAGTTAACGATAAAGGAGCACTCCATGGATTTCGATTACTCCCCCAAGACCAAGGAATTGCAAGCACGTTTGCTTCGCTTCATGGATGAGCACATCTATCCCAATGAGGAGGCTTTCCATCAGGAACTGGAAGCCAATACACAAGCTGGCAAGCGCTGGACGCCGTTGCAGCTGATTGAAGGGCTGAAGGAAAAAGCCAAAGAACAGGATCTGTGGAACCTGTTCTTGCCCAAAGACACCGCAGAAATTGCTGGTGTTCAGGGCGCAGGTCTGACCAACCAGGAATACGCGCCACTGGCAGAAATCATGGGCCGCGTGGGTTGGGCATCGGAAGTGTTCAATTGCTCTGCTCCCGATACCGGCAATATGGAAACCATTGCACGTTACGGCAATGAAGAACACCGCAAGCAATGGCTGCTTCCTTTGCTTGAGGGCAAAATCCGTTCGGCTTTTGCAATGACGGAGCCCGAGGTGGCCTCCAGCGATGCCACCAACATCTGCACGCGCATTGAGCGCCAGGGGGATGAATACGTCATCAATGGCCACAAGTGGTGGATTTCAGGTGCTGGTGATCCACGCTGCGCCATCTACATCGCCATGGGCAAAACTGATCCCGAGGCCGCAAAGCATTCGCAGCAAAGCATGGTGCTGGTGCCTGCCGATACCCCCGGTGTACGTGTGGTGCGTCCCTTGAGCGTACTGGGTTATGACGATGCGCCGCATGGTCATATGGAAATGTATTTTGAGAACGTGCGTGTGCCTGTGAGCAATGTGCTGCTGGGCGAAGGGCGCGGTTTTGAAATTGCGCAAGGCCGCTTAGGCCCTGGTCGCATTCACCACTGCATGCGTCTGATTGGACAGGCTGAACGCGCATTGGAGCTGATGTGCAAACGTGCTTCCAGCCGCGTGGCCTTTGGTAAAACCATTGCCCAGCAGACTGTGACCCAAGAGCGCATTGCCGAAGCACGCTGCCGTATCGACATGGCGCGCCTGCTCACGCTCAAGGCAGCGTGGATGATGGACACTGTGGGCAACAAGATTGCACGCACCGAAATCGCCATGATCAAGGTCGTGGCACCCAAGCTGGCCTGCGACGTGATCGACTGGGCGATGCAGGTGCACGGCGGTGGCGGCATGAGTCAGGACTTCCCGCTGGCACACGCTTATGCCAACTCCCGTACCTTGCGTTTCGCCGATGGTCCAGACGAAGTCCACCGCAATGCCATTGCGAAGTGGGAACTGGGCAAGTACGGCAGCTACGGACGTGAGGCTCAAGTGCCGATCACGCGCGGTGCATAAACGGTAGGCCATGTTATGGGTGTATTCCGCCTTGATTGACGGCCGCACCCATACAAAAAAAAGCGATCCGAAGATCGCTTTTTTTGTTCGGAAGAGTCCTGGGCAGGCTTTACTCGACCTTGGCCTTGGCGCGCAAGTCTTCTTGGAATTGCAGCATCTTTTGCTGTTCCAGCTGCTCGGCAATCTGGGGCTTGATATCGTCCAGCGCAGGCATTTCTGCTTCACGGATATCGTCCACGCGGATCACGTGCCAGCCAAACTGGCTCTTCACGGGCTGTGCACTGAGGCCGCCTTTTTTCAGTTGCACCATGGCTTCGGTGAACTCAGGGACATAGTTGGCAGGGCTGGCCCAGCCCAGATCACCACCTTGTGCGCCTGAGCCAGGGTCCTTGGATTCCTTCTTGGCGATGTCGGCAAACTTCTTGCCGGACTTGATCTCCGCAATGATGGCCTTGGCGCGCTCTTCGGAGTCCACCAGGATGTGGCTGGTGCGATATTCCTTGCCGGCATTGGCAGCTACAAACTTGTCGTATTCCGCCTTGATTTCAGCGTCAGAGACGGGGTTCTTTTTTTGGTAGTCGGCAAACAGCTCGCGGATCAGGATGGTTTCGCGGGCCAGCTGCATTTGCTGTCTGAACTCGGGCGATGCATCCAGGCCGCGCTTGGCAGCCTCCTGCATGAAGATTTCGCGCGCGATGATCTCTTCCTTGATCTGTTCATCCATTTCTGGAGGCACTTGACGACCAGCACGTTCGATTTGTTGCTTCAGCGCAGTAACGCGCTCCAGAGGGACGGCCTTGCCGTTCACGATGGCCAAGTTTTGCGCAGAAGCCGAGAGGGCGGCAGTGCCCAACACGGCGACAGCCAACAGGCTGGGCAAAAGCTGTTTATTCATGCGGAAATCCAAGAAAAAGGTAAGAGGTGGGTGCCTGCCAGCGACTGCTGGCAGATCTTCGCAAATCGTATGCTTAGAGCACTTCAATGGCCAGGGCATGCAAGCCGCGGTCGATGAAGTGTTGCAGGGAATCATACACAACGCGGTGACGTGCGACGCGGCTCTTGCCTTCAAAAACAGGAGCAGCTATGCGCACGCGAAAGTGGGTGCCAAAGCCGGTGCCATTGGCTCCGGCATGGCCTGCATGCGCGGCACTTTCATCGATCACTTCGAGCTGCGTGGGCTGCAGTTTTTCGCGCAGCATGAGCTCGATGGCTGCGGCGGTAATGGCTTCACTCATTGCCGGGCTCCTTGATGTAGCGACCCAGATAAAAAGCCTGAGCCACAACGAACAGCAGCATCAACCCAATACCGCCAAACATCTTGAAATTGACCCAGGTGTCGGTGTCGAAAGCGTAGGCGAACCACAGGTTCAGCACGCCCATCACGGCAAAAAAGCCTGTCCACGCCCAGTTCAGCGTGCTCCATACATGCTCGGGCAGTTGGAGCTGTGCGCCCATCAGGCTTTTGAGGAAGTTGCGCTTGAGAATCAGCTGGCCGAAAAGCAAGGCGCCACCCATGAGCCAGTAAAGCACCGAGGGCTTCCATTTGATGAAGTTCTCGTCTTGTGCAATCAGGGTGGCACCACCAAACACGACGATGATGACCAGGCTCAGCCATTGCATGGTTTCGACCTTGCCGGTCTTGAAACGCAGATAGGCAATCTGCGCGATGGTTGCAACAATGGCCACAGCCGTAGCGGCATAAATGCCCCAGAGCTTGAACGCCGCAAAAAACAAAATGATGGGGAAAAAGTCGATCAGCAGTTTCATGGAAATGTCACAGGGAAGTGACTGTGTCAACGCAGTAAAGAACGCAAGCATGCCACAGGCGCGGCCTTGGGCACAGTTGCTTGGTCCCGCAAAGCCAGGGTTTTCAGTCGCGACTCTTGTCCTGTGATGTGGCAGCACTGTCTGCAGGAGGTGCGCATGACGCAGGCTGCGACGGTTGCGGCTTGACGACATGGAAATCCAGCGAGGCAGAGTTCATGCAGTAGCGCAGCCCCGTAGGCAGCGGACCATCTTCAAATACATGGCCCAGATGCGCACCGCATTGGCTGCACACGGTTTCGGTGCGCACCATGTGGTGGCTGTGGTCCACAATTTCCCGAATGGCGCCAGGTTCTGCCTGATAGAAGCTGGGCCAGCCGCAGCCCGCATCAAACTTGGTATCCGAGTCGAACAGCTTGGCACCGCAGCAGATGCAGTGGTAGCTGCCATCGGCCCAGTGTTGCTCGTATTTGCCGGTGAAGGGGCGTTCAGTGGCCGCATGGCGCGTCACTTGGTAAGCAGCAGGCTCTGCGCCCTTGGCTTCCAGCGTCTTAAACCATTCGGCATCGTTCTTTTGGATAGGGTAGGTCATGAAGAGCAACTGATGGCAATGGAGGAGGCCCAGTCGGGCGGAAAACCAGCCCAGTCCTGATGTTCCGGGTGGTCATCGAATGGTGTGCGCAGCACCTGATGCAAGGCTTGCACTTGGCTGAAATCTCCCGCCTGGGCGGCGCGGATGACCAGTTCACCCAGATGATTGCGCAGTACGAAGGCAGGGTTGGTCTTTAGCATCAAAATGGCGTCTGGCGCTTTGCCAGTCTGCGTTGAAAGCTCTTGATAGGAGAGCAGCCATTGGTCAAAGTTGAAGGTCCCCAGAAAGAGTTCACGCACGGGAGCATAGTTCCCGTCCTGCGCTGCTGCTGAAAGACGGCGCCAGAAAATAGTGTGGTCCACACGATTCGTGGCCAACAGTTCCAGCAGTTTGCCAATCACGGCGGTTGCCGCGTCCTTGTGTGTGGTGTGCGCGTGCGGCAAGCCCAGCTTGATACACATCAAGGCGCGAAATGCCTGGCTGAAGGCTGGCCGGTAGGCTTCCAGTGCCTGCACGGTGAGGTCCTGGTCTTCGATCAGCGGCAGTAGTGCCTGGCCCAGGCAGAACAGGTTCCAATACGCCACCTGCGGTTGCTGATTGAACGCGTAGCGGCCCTGGTGGTCGCTGTGATTGCAGATGTGGCCGGGGTCAAAAGCGTCGAGGAACTGAAAAGGGCCATAGTCAATGGTCAGGCCCAGAATGCTCATATTGTCCGTATTCATCACCCCATGACAAAAGCCGACAGCCTGCCAGTGGGCGATCATCTGGGCGGTGCGCTGGCCGACTTCATGGAGCAAGGCGGCATAGGCATTGCCAGTCTGTCCCTGGGGGCTGGTCCACCCTTCGCGGCAAGCGGGGTAGTAGCGCTCGATCACATAGTCTGCGAGTGCCCGCAGCTCGGTCTGCATATCGCGCGCAGCAAAGTGCTCGAAATGACCAAAGCGGACAAAGCTGGGTGCAGCACGCGTGACCACGGCGGCGGTTTCCACGTCTTCACGGTATACCGGAGCGTCCGAGGCGGTCAGACACAGCGCGCGCGTGGTGGGAATACCGAGGGCATGCATGGCTTCGCTGCACAGAAATTCCCGGATGCTGGAGCGCAGCACGGCCCGACCGTCGCCGCCACGTGAATAAGGCGTGCGGCCTGCACCCTTGAGTTGGAGTTCCCAGCCGCTGGCCGTTTCACCCAGGTGGATGGCGCGGCCATCG
The DNA here is from genome assembly GCA_023435325.1 of Pseudomonadota bacterium. Lineage (GTDB taxonomy): Bacteria > Pseudomonadota > Gammaproteobacteria > Burkholderiales > Burkholderiaceae_C > Comamonas. The sequence goes on from JAEYRT010000139.1 coordinate 16,181, forward strand.
CCCAGTTGACCAGCCCAGACACCGAACTGGTGGCCGCTGTAGACGCTGGCATACGGGTGGCTTCCCGGCAGTACGGCATTGCCGGTAAAGGCCTGCAGTGCAGCATCCGTTTCCAAAAAGTCAGGCGGCAGCCCCGTCAGCGCCGCGACCTCGGGGCTGCGCGCCACCCATTGTGCGTGGGGCAGGGGTGTGGGAGGCAAATGGGTGAGAAAGGCGCTGCCCAGCTGGGCAAAGCCTGGTTGCCACTGAAGGGCATCTGGACCATGGGAGGAATGCATGCACCCATTGTGGCCAAGCCGTGAAACCCTGTTGCACGCAGGTTTTGCTGGGGCAAATGCTGTCCATTTAGCACCTTGGCGACAGAGGCATGCTGGAAAGCCCGCAAACCGTTGTGCGGAACCTGCCCTTAGGATGGATGCTGACAGTGCGTTCGGATATTGCTCTGACGTGCAGCCCATACAAAAACATCCAAGGAGACATGACCATGCAGGGTCTGATGCAAAGCCAGCAGCTGCTGATTTCGGGATTGATTGAATTTGCCGCACGCCACCACGGAGATGCGGAAATTGTCTCGCGCCGGGTGGAAGGTGACATCCACCGCTACACCTATAGTGAACTGGCTGCGCGCTCCAAGCAGCTGGCCAATGCCCTGGATGAACTCAAGCTCGCCCACGGTGACCGTGTGGCCTCGATCGCCTGGAATGGCTATCGCCATATGGAGATGTACTTTGGCGTCAGCGGCTCGGGCCGAGTGCTGCACACCATCAACCCTCGCCTGCACCCAGAGCAGGTGGCATGGATCATCAACCACGCCGAAGATCAGGTGCTGTGCTTTGACATGACCTTCTTGCCGCTGGTGCAGGCTGTGCACGCCAAATGCCCCACCGTGCGCCAGTGGGTGGCGCTGTGCGATGCCGACAAGCTGCCTGCGGACAGTGGCATTCCCAATCTGACCAGCTACGAAGCGTGGATTGGCAGCCACAGCAAAAATTATCGCTGGCCGCAATTGGACGAAAACACGGCTTCCAGCATGTGCTACACCAGCGGCACCACGGGCAATCCCAAGGCCGTGCTCTACAGCCACCGCTCCACCGTGTTGCACGCCTATGGCGCCTCCTTGCCTGACGTGATGAGCATTTCCGCTCGCGATGCCGTCCTGCCTGTGGTGCCCATGTTCCACGTCAATGCCTGGGGCATGCCGTATTCCGCGGCACTGACCGGCGCCAAGGTGGTGTTTCCCGGGCCTGCGCTGGACGGCAAGTCGCTGTATGAGTTGATCGAGGCAGAAGGTGTGACCTTTGCCGCAGGCGTGCCGACGGTATGGCAGATGCTGCTGACCCATGTCCAGCAGGTGGGTGGCAAGTTCAGCATGCTCAATCGCACGGTGATCGGTGGTTCGGCCTGCCCGCCCGCCATGATCGATGCCTTTGAGCAAGGCTATGGCGTCAAGGTGCTGCACGCCTGGGGTATGACCGAGATGAGCCCGCTGGGCACCTTGTGTACCTTGAAGAACAAGCATCTGCAGCGCAGCAAGGAAGAGCAGACGCGCATCAGCCAAAAGCAGGGTCGTGCCATTTTTGGCGTGGACATGAAGATCGTGGACAGCGAAGGCAAGGAGTTGCCCTGGGACGGCAAGACCTATGGCGATCTGCTCGTGCGCGGTCCCTGGATTCTGGAGCGCTACTACAAGGGGGAAAGCCCGCTCGTCATGGACGAACAGGGGCTGGGCTGGTTCCCCACGGGAGATGTGGCCACCATTGACGAGGATGGCTTCATGCAGATCACCGACCGCACCAAGGACGTGATCAAGTCCGGGGGCGAGTGGATCAGTTCGATCGACATTGAAAACATCGCCATGGGCCATCCGGCCGTGGCCATGGCGGCCTGCATTGGCATGCCCCACCCCAAATGGGATGAGCGTCCGATTGTGGTGGTGGCGACCAAGCCGGGTGCCGCCGTCACGCGGGAAGAGTTGCTGGCTTTCTACGAAGGCAAGACCGCCAAATGGCAGATTCCCGATGACGTGGTGTTCATGGATTCCATCCCGTTGGGGGCAACCGGCAAGATGCTCAAGACCAAGCTGCGTGAACAGCTTGCAGGCTATCAATTGCCTACGGTAGCAGCCAGCGTCTGAACACGGGCGCACAGCCCTGCTGCTTATTGAAAAAAGAGCGCCTAACGCTTGTCCTTCTTAGTTTTCAAATAGTTTTATATTTGAAAGCTAGGCTGGGTAAGCGTTAAGCGCTCTTTTTTTATGCGCGTTCCTACGGAGGGGGATAGTCCCAAGAGTGAAACCACCATGCGTTTTTTCGGTGGTCCTGACTACGCTTGCAAGGTGTTTCGGTGAGTTCCAACAACCTCAGACAACCTTATTCCCATCAGGAGACAAGCATGCAGTTTGTGTTGAAGACCGTGGCCGCTTCCGTTTTGCTCAGCTGTGCTGGTGCATCCATGGCACAGCAAGGCGAGACCGTCAAGATCGCTTGGCTGGACCCTCTTTCGGGCCTGATGGCGGCATTGGGTACCAACCAGATGAAAAGCTGGCAGTACCTGGCGGAAGAGTTCAGCAAAAACAATCCGGCAGGCGTGAAGTTTGAAATCATCCCCATCGACAACAAGCTCAGCCCCCAGGAAACCACGAGTGCGCTGCGCTCGGCCATGGACCAGGGCGTGCGCTACGTCGTGCAGGGCAATGGTTCCGGCCCTGCGCTGGCCATCATGGATGCGCTGGAAAAACACAACGCGCGCAACAAGGGCAAGGAGGTGCTGTATCTGAACTATGCAGCCGTGGACCCTGACCTGACCAACAGCAAATGCAGCTACTGGCATTTCCGGCTGGATGCAGACACTTCGATGAAGATGGCTGCGCTGACCAGCTACATCAAGGAAATGCCCGATGTGAAGAAGGTCTACCTGCTCAACCAGAACTATGCCCACGGCCATCAGGTGAGCAAATACGCCAAGGACATGCTCAAGGAAAAGCGTCCTGACATCGAAATCGTAGGCGACGACATGACCCCGCTGGCGCAAGTGCGTGACTTCTCCCCCTATATCGCCAAGATCAAGCAGTCCGGTGCGGACACCGTGATTACAGGCAACTGGGGCTCTGACCTGGCGCTGATGATCAAGGCCGCCAACGATGCAGGTTTGAACAACGTCAAGTTCTATACCTACTACGGTGCCACTACCGGCGTGCCCACCGCCATGGGCACGGGCGCAGCGGGCAAGGTCTATCAGGTCGCCTATGCCTACACCAACCTGCCGGGCGTGTTCAGCGAAGTGGGCAAGGGCTTCAAGGCCAAGTTCAACGACGACATGTACACCGGCGCGGTCTACCACGGTTTTGCCATGCTCACCGAAGCCTTCCAGAAGGCCCAGAGCACCGATCCCGTCAAGGTGGCGGCCGTGATGGAAGGCATGAAGTTCAAGAGCTTCAATGGCGAAGTCGAGATGCGCAAGGAGGACCACCAGCTGCAGCAGTCGCTGTACATCAGTCGCTGGGAAAAGACCGATGCCGAAAACTCCATGGACATGGAGAACACCGGCATGACGTTTGTGCCTGTGAAGAGCTTTGAGGCATCGGTGGCCAGCACGCCCACCACATGCCAGATGAAGCGCCCCTCTTAAGGTGCATTGAGTTCAGCGGGTTGCACTTCACGGTGCACCCGCTTTTGCAAGCAGTGGCCGCACCGTCACTGCAGTGTTTTCTTCGCGCTGGCAGGGTCTGATGAATCTTGAATTTTTTGTGATCTCCATGCTCAACGGCATCAGCTACGGCTTGCTGTTGTTCATGTTGAGCTCGGGACTGACGCTCATCTTCAGCATGATGGGCGTGCTCAATTTCGCGCACACCAGCTTTTACATGCTGGGGGCTTATTTCGGTTATCTGCTCTCCGGTGTCATTGGATTCTGGCCTGCACTTGTCATTGCGCCGCTGGCAGTTGGGGTGTTGGGCGCCGCGTTTGAACGCTACAGCCTGCGCAAGGTGCACAAATACGGCCACGTTCCCGAACTGCTGGTGACGTTCGGCCTGTCATACCTGATTTTGGAGGTCGTGCAGCTGATCTGGGGGCGCAGCGCCGTGCCTTACGGCCTGCCCAGCGCCCTGCAAGGCCCGCTGTTTACGCTGTACGGCACGCAGTTCCCCAAGTCGCGCTCCTTCATCATGCTGGTGGCCTTGCTGATGCTGGTGGCCGTATGGCTGGTGCTCACACGTACCCGTATCGGTCTGGTCATTCAGGCAGCCCTGAAGAAGCCGGAGATGGTCGAGGCTCTGGGGCACAACGTGCCGCGTGTGTTCATGATGGTGTTTGGCGGCGGCTGTGCGCTGGCAGGTCTGGCGGGAGTGATTGGCGGCAATACCTACGTGACCGAACCCTCCATGGCCATGTCCGTGGGGTCCATCATTTTCGTGGTGGTGGTGGTGGGTGGCCTGGGGTCGCTGGCCGGGGCTTTTCTGGCCTCGCTGCTGATCGGTATTGTGCAGACCTTTGCCGTGGCGCTGGATTATTCCTGGGCTTCGCTGTTCAACAGCCTGGGCATGAACCTCACCCCCGATACCTTTGGCTGGCCCCTGCTCAGCCTGACCATTTCCCAGATGGCACCCATCCTGCCGTATCTGTTCCTGGTACTCATGCTCATCTTCCGCCCCAAGGGCCTGATGGGTACGCGGGAGGATTAAGCCATGTCAGCCATTTTGCTTCCGCAGATGAATAACGAAACCTTGTCCTCCAACCATGCACTCAGCGCTGGCACGCCACGCTATTACCGCTTCAAGCCATGGAATGTCGGGCGCATCATCGTGTGGGGGGTGTTTGCCATCCTGCTCATCATTGCGCCCCACGTGTTCACCAGTTCGCTGGCGCTCACCATGCTCAGCCAGATGGGCTATGCCATCATCATCTGCCTGTCCTACAACATCCTGCTGGGCCAGGGCGGGATGCTGAGCTTCGGGCATGCGGTGTATACGGGGCTGGGCTCTTTCATTGCCATCCATGCCATGAACCGTGCAGCCGAAGGTGGCCTGCCCATCCCGCTGGTGCTGATTCCCATCGTGGGTGGCCTGGCAGGCATGTTCTTTGCCATCTTGCTGGGTTGGGTCACGACCAAGA
>JAEYRT010000244.1 GCA_023435325.1 Pseudomonadota bacterium
GGCATCATCCAAGCCGTGGCAAGCATTGCCGCGCTGCACGACCAGGAAGGTCTGCGCACTTTCACCATGGAATTCCCCGAAGGCTTTTGCCAGGACCTGGCCATTGGCGCCAGCGTCTCGCATGACGGGGTGTGCCTGACGGTCACGGAAATCCTCTCGCCGACACGTGCCACATTCGATGTGATGCAGCAAAGCCTGAGCATCACCACGCTGGGTCAGTACGCCGTGGGCGATACGCTGAACGTGGAGCGTGCCGCCAAGGACGGTGCCGAGATCGGTGGCCACCCGCTGTCGGGCCATGTGGATTTCACCGCGCCGGTGCTGGAAGTGCTGCAGACCGACACCAACCACAAGATCCGCTTTGGCATTCCCGAGCAGTTTCGCCCCTATGTGTTTGCCAAAGGCTATATCGCCATCAATGGCGCCAGCCTCACGGTGGCGGAAGTCGATCGCAAAGCAGGTTGGTTCGAGGTGTGGCTGATCCCCGAAACCCTGCGCATGACCGTGTTTGGCCACAAGCGGGCGGGCGATCTGGTGAACATCGAGATCGAGCGCAGCACCCAGGTCGTCGTTGACACGGTGCGCGAAACCGTAGAGGCCAGCCTGGGCCAGCTCAAACCTGTGCTGGAAGCCCTGCTGCAAGAAAAAGGGCTGAGTCTGGATGATTTCATCAATGTTCCCAAACTCCCATAAACAGAGCATCTAGCACCCATCAACAAAGGGTTTCAGATATAAATATATCTGAAACCCTTTTGTTCTATACGCTGGCAGCTATCCATTTATGCATTGAAGCGTCGCAAGCGCAATGCATTGCTGAGCACGAAAACACTGGACATGGCCATGGCCCCAGCGGCAAACATGGGCGACAGCAGCATGCCATTGAGCGGGTACAGCAAGCCGGCAGCCACGGGAATCAAGGCCACGTTGTACGCAAACGCCCAGAACAGGTTCTGGCGAATATTGGCCATGGTGGCTTGCGACAGGGCAATGGCTTTGGGCACGGCCTGCAGATCGCCCGACATCAGCACCACATCGGCCGATTCGATGGCAATGTCAGTGCCCGTGCCAATCGCGACGCCCACATCCGCCTGCGCCAGCGCAGGTGCATCGTTGATGCCATCACCCACATAAGCCAGAGTGCCATGCTGCGCCTGCAAGCGTTGGACGGCATCGACCTTGCCCCCCGGCAGCACTTCAGCCACCACTTCATCAATGCCCAGCTGCCGGGCAATCGCCCGGGCCGTGTGGCGGTTGTCGCCCGTCACCATGGCAACCTTCAACCCCAGATCATGCAAGGCAGCGATGGCCGCGGGCGTGCTGTCCTTGATCGGGTCCGTCACCGCCACCATGGCCGCCAGCCGACCTCCGATCGCGGCATACAGCGGGGTTTTGCCTTCAAGCCCCAGCCGCTGCGCTTGTGCGGCAAAAACCTCGACATCCAGGCCCAGTTCCTGCATCCAGCGATCGGCCCCGATCTCGATGCGCTGCCCTTGCACCTCGGCACGCACCCCGCGCCCCGTCAGAGATTCGAAATGCGTGAGCGCAGGCAGGTTCAGGCCTTCCGCCCTGGCAGCATCGACAATCGCCCGCGCAATCGGGTGCTCGGATTTGTCTTCCACCGCCGCGATCTGCGCCAGCACGGACGCTCGCTCAAAACCAGCCGTCAGCACGACATCGGTCAGCTCCGGCTTGCCTTTGGTCAGCGTGCCGGTCTTGTCCACGGCAATCACTCGGGTGTTTTGCAACTGCTGCAAGGCCTCGCCTTTGCGTAGCAGCACTCCCATTTGCGCAGCACGGCCCGTGCCCACCATGATCGATGTCGGTGTGGCCAGTCCCATGGCACAGGGGCAGGCAATGATGAGCACGGCCACCGCATTGACCAGCGCCATATTCAGCGCCGGTTCAGGGCCCCAGATCATCCAGGCCACAAAGGTCAGGAGCGCCACCAGCATCACCGCAGGCACGAACCACAGCGTGACTTTGTCCACCAGCGCCTGAATCGGCAGCTTGGCACCCTGCGCCTGCTCCACCATGCGGATGATGCCGGCCAGCAAGGTTTCGGACCCCACCTTGGTGGCCTGCATGCGCAAGGCACCTTGCTGATTGACCGTGCCCCCGATGAGTTGCGCGCCATTGCCCTTTTCCACAGGGACCGGCTCGCCACTGATCATGGATTCGTCCACAAAACTATGGCCTTCCAGCACCAGACCATCCACAGGAATGCGCTCGCCAGGACGCACTTCCAGCACATCACCCTGCTGCACCTGCGCGATGTCAATTTCCACCATCGCGCCTGCACGGAACACGCGCGCCATTTTGGCCTGGAGCTTGACCAGTTGCTGGATGGCCTGCGAGGTATGGCCTTTGGCCCGGGCCTCCATGAAGCGGCCCAGCAAGATCAGTACGACGATGACGGCCGCGGATTCGTAGTACACATGGGTGCTGCCTTCCGGCAGCCATTGCGGAGCAAAGGTCGCCACCAGCGAATAACCATAGGCGGCCAGCGTGCCTACCGCCACCAGTGAGTTCATATCCGGCCCACCACGCAGCAGCGCTGGAATGCCTTTGGTGTAGAAATGCCGGCCCGGCCCAAGC
>JAEYRT010000246.1 GCA_023435325.1 Pseudomonadota bacterium
TGAAGATCTGCAAGGCAAGCTGACCGTGATGGTGGCCAACCTGGCACCGCGCAAGATGAAGTTCGGTATCAGCGAAGGCATGGTGCTGGCTGCCAGCCACGCTGACGAAAAGGCCGTGCCTGGCATCTATGTGCTGGAACCCTTCCCCGGCGCACAACCCGGCATGCGCATTGGCTGATGCGTAAGCGCTCGCTCCCGCCCCTGCGGCTTTGGGCCGCAGGGGTTTTTTCATGCGTGCTGCTCAGTGGCTGCATCACCTATACGGTGGTCAGCGCCGCCGCTTCTGTGGCGGGCTTGGCAGTGGATGCCACCGTTGGCACCGTCAAAATTGTGGGCAAGGGCGTTGGCAAGGCGGCTGATGCCTTGCTTGATGACGATGAGGACGAGGACAGCGACGACCAGTCATCGGAATGACACCTCAATACACGAATCAAGTCATCGTACTTGGCGAAACCCAAAAAGCTTGTGAACACCGCGTGGTTTGCAAGCTTTTTCCGCTTTCAGCCTTGATGTAACAAGCATTAACAGCTATGACTTTGCATTTTTTTGTGGATCTGCCGTCCTACAGATAGGCGTCCCACCGGCCAGGCGTGCATCGATCAACGGTGCTTATATGCTTGCCGCAGATACTTCTAACCAGTTGTTGCAAGGCCTTGCCTAGAATCCAGCGCTCCAACAGCTTGGAAGGTGTAACACCCTTGGTAGCGCACCTGCCCACAGCTTCCCCACGTTGTCATCGCCGGAGACGCGGCCATCCCGCACACCGGCACGCGATCAATAGGAGACCGCATGCCTCTGTCCCCCGTACGCGCCCTGCGCCCCGCCCTGTGGCTGGCCGCAGCTTTGCTGACCCCTGCGGCCATGGCCCAAACCACTGCCGCCGCCCCTGCTGCTGCAGGCCCCAACGTCCAGGACATTTCTCTGATTGCCGGCACCTGCGCCAACTGCCATGGCCCGGACGGCCGCAGCACCGGCGGCATCCCCAGCCTGCGCGGTGTGAACGAGCGCCATCTGCTGGCCCGTATGCAGGCCTTCAAGGCAGGTACGGCCACCGATGCCACCGTCATGACCCGCCTGATGAAGGGCTATGACGATACCCAGATCCAAGCCCTCGCCCAGTGGTTCAGCAAGGAGGCCAAATAATGACTTTCAACCGCCGTTCTGTTTTGGGTAGCGCCCTTGCTGGTGCTGCCACCCTGGCCCTGCCTTCCATCGTTCGTGCCCAAGCCGGCTCTGCCCATGTGGTCATCGTCGGTGGCGGCTTTGGTGGTGCCACCGCTGCGCGCTATCTGAAAGCGCGTGCACCGCAAGTGCGTGTCACGCTGGTGGAGCCCGCACAGACTTTCTATACCTGCCCGTTCTCGAACCTGTATCTGGCCGGCCTGCGCACCTGGGACAGCATTGGTCACAGCTACGACGGCCTGCGCAAAGCCGGTGTGGAAGTCATCCACGCTCGCGCTGACAATGTGGACACCGAAGGCAAGCGCGTTTTTCTGTCCAACGGCAAGCTGCTGAGCTACGACAAGCTGGTGCTGTCGCCCGGTATCGACATGCGCTGGGGCGCGCTGGAAGGCTATGACGAAGCCGCTGCCGAGCTGGCCCCCCACGCCTGGAAGGCTGGCGCGCAAACCCAGCTGCTGAAGAAGCAACTGGACGCCATGCCCGACGGTGGCAAGTTTGTGATGGTGATTCCTGCCAACCCTTTCCGCTGCCCGCCCGGCCCCTACGAGCGCGCAGCCATGGTGGCGCACTACTTCAAGCAGCACAAGCCCAAGAGCAAGATCTTGCTGCTGGACAACAAGGATGCGTTCTCCAAGCAGGGCCTGTTCCTGTCGGGCTACAAGGCGCTGTATGGCGACATGATCGAGTGGGTCAAGCAGTCCGACGATGGCCAGGTGGTGCGTGTGGATGCCAAGAACCTCGAAGTGGAAACCGCGTTCGGCACCAAGCACAAGGCCGATGTGCTCAACGTCATTCCCCCGCAAAAGGCGGGCTTCATTGCCGAGCGCGCAGGCGTGACCGACGCCAGTGGCTGGGTGCCGATCCAGCCCGAGAGCTTTGCATCACGCCAGGTCAAGGATGTGTACGTACTGGGCGATGCCACGATTGCCGCCCCCATGCCCAAGTCCGGCTTTGCAGCCAACACCCAGGGCAAGGTGGCAGCGGCGGCGATTGCAGCGGAGCTGCTGGGCAAGCCTGTGGCCACAGGTGCATTTGCCAATACCTGCTACAGCCTGATTGGCACGGACTACGGCATTTCCGTCGCTGGCGTCTACAGGACCGAGGGCGGCAAGCTGATCGAAGTGCCGGGTTCTGGTGGCGTCAGCCCTGCGAATGCCGATGCAGGCTTCCGCAAGGCCGAAGCCGAATACGGCTCGGCTTGGTACAAGGCCATCACGACCGACATCTGGGCCGCTTGAACGTTCTTCCCCTGAGGCACTGACGTGCCCTTGCCTCGCACTTGATGCATTGCAAGTGCGAGGCTTTCGCGCATCTGCAGCTCTGAATTAGCATGCGCTGCTTCAAGGATTGATATGTTGCTGTGGTATTCGTTTTTCTTGGGTGTGGGATTTGGCGTGTTTGCACGGTTGGGGCGTTTTTGCCTGCTTCGCGGTATTCGCCAAAGCATGGGGCTGGATGCCCAGGAGCCGCGGGGCAGTGCACCGGCACTGCAGGCCTTTGCATTGGCTGTAGCCGTGGCGCTGGTGGCATCACAAGGGCTGCACTGGGCGGGCGTGATCGATCTGAACCATGCCCAGATCGTGCGCCCCGGGTTTTCCTTTGTGGGTGTGCTGATCGGGGGTGCCATCTTTGGCCTGGGCATGGTGCTGGCCAATGCCTGTGGTGCACGCTCGCTGGTGCTGGCTGCCGGGGGCAATCTGCGCTCGCTCATTACCCTGGTGTTTCTGGCCCTGGGTGCACAGGCCAGCTCCACCGGCGTGCTGGTACCGCTGCGCCAGTGGTTCCAAAGCATTGCCCCCACGGTGGCAGAGCA
>JAEYRT010000247.1 GCA_023435325.1 Pseudomonadota bacterium
CATCCCGCACGGGCGTGGGCAGCTTGGGGCCAAAGTGTTCGACCTTGACCATGCCATCCTTCACACCGCCCCAGAAATCGCCCGACTTCCAGGTTCCGTTTTGCACCGCCTTGGCACGCGATGCGTAGTAGCCGCCCCAATGGTGGGTGACGGCCAGCAGCTGGGCGTCCGGGCCGTCCTTGCGCATGTCGGAGTGAAAGGCAATGGCCATCTTGCCGCGCTCCTGCGCCGCGACCATCACCGCCGTGCTGGCCACCTGGAATGACAGCACATCAGCGTTCTGGTCCATCAGCGTCATGGCCGCTTCGCGTTCGCGCGCGGGGTCAAACCACGTATTGAGCCACACCACCTTGACCTGCGCCTTGGGGTTCACGCTGCGCATGCCCAAAGCAAAGGCATTGATGCCCTGCACCACTTCGGGAATCGGAAAACCCGCCACAAAACCAGCCACACCGGTCTGGCTCATGCGGCCTGCCGCAATGCCAGACAGATAACGCCCCTCATAGTGGCGCGCATTGGCTGTGGCCACATTCCCGGCCTGCTTGTAGCCGGTGATGTTTTCAAACCTCACATTCGGAAATTCTTTGGCCACACGCAAAGTGGGCTCCATATAGCCAAAGCTGGTGGTGAAGATAAGCTGATGGCCTTGGGCCGCCAGATCGCGGATCACGCGCTCCGCATCCGCACCTTCGGGTACGTTGTCCACTGCCTTGGTCTGGACGTGGCCTTTCAGCTCACGTTCCAGCTGCAAGCGGCCTTCTTCGTGCTGGCGCGTCCATCCTGCAGGCAGGACGGGCGTGACATATACGAAGCCGACTTTGGTGGGTTCTGATGCCTTGGTGGGAGATTGCAGCGTTGTTCCGGTTTGCGCGAAAGATGGTGCAACAACGCAGGCGGCCACGAGCGTGGCTGCGAGGTTTTTGTACATGGTGTTCCTCTACATGGCTCCAAACAAGAAAAATCACCTGCCACTGGAGCAATGCGGCAAAGCGAAGCGGCGGATTCTAGCGGGTAAACCAGTACCCCAGGGCTTGGGGACAAACCAGACTGGCGGCACCAGCCTTGCTTTTCTACGATGACGGCTGTTTTGCCAAGGAGACTGTTGCCGTGCCCATGTTTGTTGACACCTCCCCGCCCGGTCACTGCATTTTTTGCAAGATCGTGGCCGGTGAAATCCCTGCCGCCAAGGTGTATGAAGACGAGCTGACCATCGCATTCATGGATATTGGCCAGGTCAATCCCGGCCATGTGCTGGTGGCCTGCAAGCGCCATGCGGCAACCGTGCTGGATCTGACCCCAGAAGAAGCTGCTGCTGCCATGCAGACCGCCCAGCGCATCGCCCACGCGGCGCAGCAGGCATTTGCGCCCGATGGCATCACCCTTTTTCAAGCCAATGGCGCAGCGGGTGGACAGGCGGTGCTGCACTTTCACATCCATGTGCTGCCGCGCCACGAAGGCGACGGGGTGGAGCTGGCCTGGCCGCGCAAGGAGCCAGCCACGCATTTGCTGCAAGGCTATGCCGAGCAGTTGCGCGACGCAATGCAGGCTTTGGTAGAAAACAGAAAACAATAGCTGGTTACGCTGACTGACAAATGCTATCCGTATCATTCATATTGGAAATCCTTGTACAGTAAGCGTTACCAGCTACGTTTTTGTTTTAACCGTTCAGGTCACATCTTCGCCAGTGTCCTGGCATGCGCTTTGGCAGCTTCCTCTTTGCGCTCGCTGTAGCGGTCGACCAGATACGGAGCGATATCACGTGTGAGCAGGGTGAACTTCATCAGCTCCTCCATCACATCCACCACGCGGTCGTAGTAGGACGAGGGTTTCATGCGCCCGGCTTCGTCGAACTCTTCATAAGCCTTGGCGACCGAGCTTTGGTTGGGAATGGTGAGCAGGCGCATCCAGCGCCCCAATATGCGCAGCTGGTTCACGGCATTGAACGATTGCGAGCCGCCGCACACCTGCATCACAGCCAGTGTTTTGCCCTGCGTGGGGCGGATTGCGCCTTCCGACAGTGGAATCCAGTCGATCTGTGACTTCATGATGCCGGTCATGGCGCCGTGGCGTTCAGGCGATGTCCAGACCATGCCTTCGCACCAGCGCACCAAGGCCCGCAGCTCCTGCACCTTGGGGTGATCTGCCGGTGCAGCATCGGGCTGCGGCAGTCCCTCGGGGTCGTAGATGCGCACTTCAGCGCCCATGCTCTCCAGCAAACGCGCGGCTTCTTGCGTGAGCAGTTTGCTGTATGAGCGTGCACGCAGCGAGCCATACAACATCAAGATACGCGGCGCGTGCGCAGCTACCTGAGTCGCTTGCAGCGCCTGCTGGGTAGGCACCGCAAAGCTGGCGGCGTCTATATGGGTGGGAACGAAATCAGAACTCATGACTTTTTATGACAGTGCACGGGAACCCGAGGATTCATACCAGCGCCGGGAACGATTGACCACAGCCACTACCGCCAGCATGAGCGGCACTTCAATCAGCACGCCCACCACCGTGGCCAGTGCTGCGCCTGAATGCAGACCGAACAGACTGATGGCCGTCGCCACTGCCAGCTCAAAGAAATTGCTGGCACCAATCAGCGCCGAAGGGCCGGCCACGCAATGCGCCACGCCCAGTTTTTTGTTCAACCCATAGGCCAGGCCAGCATTCACCACCACTTGCAGCAGGATGGGCACGGCCAGCAAGGCGATCACCAAAGGCTGAGCCAGAATGGCTTGCCCCTGGAAAGCAAACAACAACACCAATGTGGCCAGCAGCGCCACCATGGACATCGGCCCCATCCAGGCAAGCGTTCGCTGGAACGCGGCATCGCCCTGGCGCAGCAGGTGCTTGCGCAGGATTTGGGCAATTGCCACCGGCACCAGGATATAAAGCAGCACCGATGTGAGCAGGGTATCCCATGGCACGGTGATGGACGAAATGCCCAACAGCAAGGCCACGATGGGCGCAAAAGCGACCAGCATGATGGCGTCATTCAGCGCCACCTGGGACAGGGTGAACAAAGGGTCGCCCTTGCACAGCTGGCTCCATACAAACACCATGGCCGTGCACGGTGCTGCGGCCAGCAAGATCAGGCCAGCCACATAGCTATCGACCTGCGCCGGGTCCAGCCACGGTGCAAACACATGCCGCAGAAACAGCCATGCCAGCAGCGCCATCGAGAAAGGTTTGACTGCCCAGTTGATGAACAAGGTCACGCCAATGCCGCGTGCGTGTGACTTCACCTGCGCCAGTGCGGCGAAGTCAATCTTGACCAGCATGGGAATGATCATCACCCAAATGAGCACGCCCACAGGCAGGTTCACCTGCGCGATCTCCATGGCGGCCACCACCTGGGTCATTCCCGGCAGGAAGTGCCCCAGCGCAATACCGGCGCCAATGCACAGCAGCACCCACAGCGTGAGGTAGCGTTCAAACCCGCCCATGGCTGGTGTCTCAAGCTTGGACGAGCTCATGTCAGGACGCTCCAATCTGCTGCACCAAAGTCTGCAAGGCGCTGTCGTTCAAGGTGTGAAACGGCAGTTGCACCAGCTGGTGCATGCGATAGGCAATGGCCTGGCGCGTTAACTCGAAGCGTTGGAGCTGCTCGGCAAACTCTGCGGCAGAAGGATCAGGGTAACTCCAATGCGCACGCACGGGTGCGCCGGGCCAGATGGGGCATGGCTGTGCAGCAGCGCTGTCACACACCGTGATCACCACACGCAAGGCAGGTGCATCAGCATGTGCAAACGCATCCATGTGTTTGCTGGCGAGGTAGGACACATCCACACCGGCGGCCTGCAAAACCGCCATGGCCTGCGGATGCACACGCCCACTGGGCGCTGCGCCTGCGCTATGGGCCTGCGCATCAATGCCCAGCTTGCGGGCCCAGTGGTTGAACATGGCTTCCGCCAGCACACTGCGGGCAGAGTTGTGGGTGCACAGCACCAGTACATGGGTGGTCATGGTTGGCAGCAGGCTTGGCCTGCGGTGGAGTTGCATGTCAAAGAGGTTTGGCCGCAATCAGCACCTGCACAGCAGTTGACGGTCAGGTACACCAACACGCCATTCATTTGCTCAAAAGCAGCGCGGTAAATCAGATGGCGGCTGATGCGCTCCTGCGTCACCATCCCTGCATGCATCAGTTCTTTCAGGTGAAAGGACAGCGCAGTGGCGGCAACACCCAGCCGCTCAGCCAGCGCAGATGGCGTCAGCCCTTCTGCCCCGACCACCACCAGCGCCCGGAACACGCGCAATCGAACAGGGTGCGCCAGTGCAGCCAGGGATTTGATGATTTTCTCTTCATTCATATTTCAATGATAGTTGAAATATTGAATAAATACAAAATCTGCACCACCATTGCCATGCAGGATGCAGGAGATGCCTAGAAATCTCAGAAATTAGGAGGCAGCTTGTGCAAAGCGTTCAAAGCAAGCGTCCAGCTGCTGTACCCACCTGGTTTTTTCCGCATCGCTGGCAAAACTGGCTTCCAGACTATTGCGCGCCAACTGATAGGCCTCGGTGGCACCCATGCCGGTGGCAGCAAACACCTGCAAGAAGTTTTCGTTGATATAGCCGCCAAAGTAGGCGGGGTCGTCAGAGTTGACCGTGGCATTCAAGCCTGCCGCCAGCAAACGTGGCAGGTTGTGCTCACGCAGATCGGGGAACACGCACAGCTTCTGATTGGACAGCGGGCACACTGTCAGCGGCATGCGCGTCTGCGCCAGGCGCTGCATCAACGCCAGATCTTTTTCGGACTGCACGCCGTGGTCGATGCGCTC
>JAEYRT010000249.1 GCA_023435325.1 Pseudomonadota bacterium
GACCAATGCCGGGCAGCACCCCGACTGCCGTTCCCAGGGCACAGCCCAGCAAGGCCCAGAGCAGATTCACGGGCGTAACAGCCGTTGCAAAGCCCTGCATCAATGCATCCAGCATCTCCATCACAGCCACCCTGTCTCCGTCAGACCTGGCAGGCTGATGGCCAGGACCTTCGTGAACACCCAGAACACGGGGGCTGCAATGGCCAGCCCGACCGCCACGTCCTTGAGCAAGCGTGTACCGCTGAGCGTATGGGCCTGTCCTTGCGCGCGGCGCAGCCCCTGCACAGCCAGGGCAAAGCACAGGCTGCAGCCAATCACAAAACCTACCTGCTCAATCCATGCGGCGTTCAGCAGCAGGCCTGCAGACACCCAGACAAAAGGCCCGATATCTGCACGCGGGCTGCCCCCAGGCTCCGCTGCCTTGCGATAGCCACCCGTGCAGGCTTCCCAGACCAGCCAGACACCGCACAGTGCCAGCACGGCTGCACACAGCCAGGGCACGAAGTTGGGGCCCACCCCGCCGTAGCCTGCATCCCCAGTGATCTGACTGGCACCCAGAGCCATGCCAACCGCCAGCAACACCACGCCTGCGCCCACAGCGGCTTGCCAGCGTGCAGAAGGGATGGCACTGCCTTGCCACTGCGCGCCCTGCTCCGTATCCCAATGCTCCGCCATGCCCATTTCCTTTATGCACAAAAACGCTGCTGGCGCTTACCCATCAAGCACCAGCAGCTACATTGCTTGAAATCCTGAAAACCAACAGTTTCACACCATGCCCGCGCGTGTCATGGTGTCGCGCAGCACGGCGAACTCCTTGTCCACAAAGCTGGCAAAGGCATCTCCTGCCAGCCAAGCAGGCGTCCAGTCGTTTTTCTTCAAGGCTTCCTGCCATGCCGCGCTCTGGGTGGCTTTTTCGAGCTTGCCCACCAGGACATCGCGCTGTTCCTTGTTCAGGCCTGGTGCCCCATAGACGCCACGCCAGTTGCCGATTTCCACGTCAATGCCCTGCTCCTTGAGCGTAGGCGTATCCAGCGATGCCAGACGCTCCCCCGATGTGACGCCGATGGGCTGCATCTTGCCGCTGGCAATGTATTCGGCAAACTCGCTCAGGCCACTGCCACCCACGGTGACGTTGCCACCCAAGATGGCAGAGATCGCTTCCCCACCTCCACGGAAAGCCACGTAGTTGATCTTGGCGGGGTCCACACCCACGGCCTTGGCAATCATGGCGGCTGCAATATGCTCGGTGGAGCCACGTGAACCACCGCCCCATTTCACGCTGCCCGGATCTTTCTTGAGCTGGGCCACCACATCGGCCATGGTCTTGAACGGTGAGTTGGCAGGCAGCACGAACACGTTGTATTCGCTGGTGATGCGCGCCAGAGGCGTCACCTGATTCAGCGAAACGGGGGGCTTGCCGGTGATGATGCCACCCAACATCACAGCACCCATCACCATCAAGGCGTTCGGATCATTCTTGCTGCCGTTCACGAATTGCGCCAAACCAATGGCACCGGCAGCGCCCCCTTTGTTTTCGTAAGTCATGGAAGAGGCGACGCCCGCATCCTGCAAGGCTTTGCCTAGGGCGCGGCCTGTCGAGTCCCAGCCGCCTCCGGGATTGGCCGGCAACATCATTTTCATGGCCACGGCCTGCTGCGCCCAGCCGGACGTGGGTAGTAGCCCCGCAGCGGCCATCGCCGCCATGCTCTTGAGAAAAGTATCGCGTCGCATCTCCGTGTCTCCTGTGTTGTAGTGCACTGTCAGGACTTGCCCCTGTACTGTCGGACAAACGCAGGGCCATATCATGCGTGCGCAGTCAGTCTCTGTGGAACCCCATGACGCCCGGATAAACCCGAGGCTTTCACCCTTTTTGCATATGGCTCCAAACGCCGCCACGCGCTGCAAAACATGTGCAGGCACCCAGTGCGCGCTTCATCACCCCTGTACGACTGCAATCTGGCACCTTGGCCCACACCGGCAACCGCAATACCCTGAAAGACTGCATGGGCTTGTTCAGCATTTTGTGCATCCGCCCCGGACGTGCACTGAACAGGGCCCACTGCTGTTTGCGTTGCAGCTATGCATTGCGTAGCACTCTGATGTAAGACACAAATCCCAGAAAAACCCAGCAAATGCAAGCGTACAGCGCTATCAAAAAAGGAATAACAATCACGGCTTCAAGGATCACGAATCCAGCCAAAACACTTCATACATAACAGGCAAGGAATCAGGTATGGGCATTCAGGAACAGGTGAAACCGGCACGTGTGCTGGTGGTCGGTGGCGGGGTAGCAGGGCTGGAGATCGCCTCGGCCCTGGGGAAACTCGAAGATCCCCACATTGCCTCCGTCACTTTGGTGGATGCGGATTCGGCCCATGTCTGGAAGCCCATGCTGCACACCATTGCGGCAGGCACCCGCGATCTGGCACAGCAGCAGACCACCTATCTGGCACAGGCCACGGATGCCCACTTTGCCTATCAGCCCGGTGCCATGTCGGGCCTGGACCGCACAGCCAAGGAAATCATCCTGGACCCCATCGTTTCGGAAGACGGCCGCGAGGTCGTGCCTGCGCGCCGCCTTGGCTATGACAAGCTGGTGATCGCGGTGGGCAGCGGTGCCAATGACTTTGGCACACCCGGTGTGCTGGAACACTGTTTCATGATCGACTCACGCCGCAAGGCCGATGAGTTCAATGCCGAAATTCGCCTGCGCATGCTGCGTGGCATGACCGAAGGCGAAACCCTGCAGGTCGCCATCGTCGGTGCCGGTGCCACGGGTGTGGAGCTGGCGGCCGAACTCGTACAGCTGTCCGAAAGCGCGCAGGCCTATGGCGCACTGGGCAAGGCGGCCAAGTTCCAGATCGTGTTGATCGAGGCAGGCCCACGCATCCTCCCCAGCTTTCCGGAAGCCATTTCCATTGCCACCCAGAAACGCCTGGAAAAACTCGGGGTGCGTGTGCTGACCCAACGCAAGGTGCAAGCTGCGCACAAAGATGCACTGGTCCTGGACGGAGACGAACTGGTGCCTGCAGGCCTGAGCATCTGGGCAGCCGGTGTCAAGGCGCCGACTTTCCTGTCCACGCTGGGCCTGCCCTGTACGCGCGGCAATCAGTTGATCGTCAATGACGATCTGCAAACGGCAGACCCTGATATCTATGCCGTAGGTGACTGCGCCAGCTATACCCTGCCTGGCGAAACACATCCCCTGCCCCCTACAGCCCAGGTAGCCCACCAGCAGGCACGGTATCTGATCGAGCTACTGCCCCGCGCCCTGGTCTGCCCGCACGGCTACACCGGCAAAGGCTTTGCCTACCGCGACTTTGGTGCCTTGGTGTCCCTGGCGCACTATGACGCCTATGGTTCTCTGGGCAAGTTTGGGCTGTTTAATGGGGGACTGATTCGTGGGCGGCTGGCCATGCTCAGCCACATCTGGCTGTACCGCTCACACCAAGCGCGTTTGTACGGTTTCTGGCGCGGCGGCTTGCTGTGGTTGGTGGATCTGATGAATTCACGGCTGCGCCCGACCATCCGCCTCGACTGACAGAACACCCCAGACGCGCCACCGGCGGCTTGAGGTGCCTGCCTCGCACACGAGTTGTCACGCGCCCTTTGTCGCCACGCCTGCCGAAGCGAAGCTCGCCATCTCGCGCAAAATGGCGCAGGCAGCCGTCAGCAAGGGCCATGCCGTGGCCGCCCCCGAACCTTCGCCCAGTCGCAGCTGCCAATCCAGCAACGGCTGGCCTTGCAAGGCCTTGAGCATCAGGTCATGGCCCGGTTCACCAGAACGATGGGCGTACACGCAACGCTCCAGCACGGCTGGCTGCAAGCGACTGGCGATAAGCACGGCCGAAGTGGTGATAAAGCCATCCACCACGATCACGCGGCGCTCAGCTGCAGCTTGCAGCACAGCGCCCACCATGGTGGCAACTTCCAGACCACCCATGGCCGCCAGCACATCCAAAGGCTCGGACACTGCCGCATGCCGTACCAGCACCTCTTCCAGCACGGCAATTTTGCGTTGCACGCCTTCAGCATCCAGCCCCGTTCCCATGCCCGTCACCTGCGCAACGGGAATGCTGCACAGCTTGGACAGCAACAGCGATGCCGTGGATGTATTGCCGATGCCCATCTCACCCAGCAACACCGCATTGCCCGGTAGCCTTTTGACCAGTTCCACACCATTGCGAATGGCCAGCGCGCACTCCTGGGCGCTCATGGCCGCGCCCTGGCTGCAATCCTGGGTGCCATAGGCCACCTTGCGGCGCCACAGTCGGGGAGCGCCTGCCTTGGGCAGTTTGTCATCGGGGTCTTGTTCCCGGGCCGCAAAGTCGCGGGCCACACCGCAATCCACCACGTTCAGCGCCACGCCGTGCTGGCGTGCCAGTACGCTGACCGCCGCCCCACCCGCCATAAAATTCTCGACCATCTGCCATGTCACATCGACCGGATAGGCAGATACGCCGCGTGCAGCCAGGCCATGGTCTGCCGCAAACACCACCATCTGCGGCTGCTCCAGCACGGGTTGATCACTGCCCAGAATGCAGGCAATGCGGTGCGCCAGCTGCTCCAGCACACCGAGTGAGCCGATGGGCTTGGTTTTCTGGTCCAGCACAGCCTGGACATGGGCCGCCAAAGCGGCATCGTGAATGGAAACAACGGAAGGGAGCACAACAGACATCGCAACAAGACCTTGAACAAATAAAAAAGGCGCCGCAGCACCAGTTGCAAGTATGCCTAGTTCAAATTGCCGGGTGGTTGAAATGATGCGATGCACAGCACAGCGGGTGAGACAGAATCCGCGCACCTTTGCCTGGCTCCATGAAAAAAACGGGATGCAACAGCATCCCGTTTTTTTGCAGGCAGGCTGCGCCGATTACTGAGGACGTGCTGGCTGAATCGTATACGGACTGCCTTGTGGCTGTACCGGCTGTACCGGTTGTACTGGCTGCATTGGCTGCGGTTGCACGGGCTGCGCCTGCCCAGGCTGGGGTGCAGCATAGCCGGGCTGTGCGGCCTGCCCTGCTGGCACCGGCACGGTTTGCGTGTATTCGCGGATCACACCACCGCCTTGCACGCTGCCACTGATTTGGGGCTGGCGCACGCGCTCCACGCAGGCCTGGCGATCCTCGGTCGTCTTGAAGATTTCGCAACGCTGCAGTGCATTGCGCTGGAATTCGGTCATCTCGGCCCCCGCAGGATTGGCGGGGCCCACGCCTTTGCGTCGCTCTTCCTGTACGGCAGCGGCTTCATGCTGCTGGGGCGTGGCGTACTTGCTCTTGCTGGCTTTGTGCTGGGACTCATCACGCGCACGCTCACGCTGGGAGTTCATATGCTGCGAAGACTGGGGCTGCACCTGTGGCTGGTGATAGCCAGGAGTTGCACTAGCATTGGAGGGAGCAGGAGCAGTCTGCGCATGTGCAAAAGCCGCCCCCATGACAGCGATTGCACACAGGCTCATGCGGGCGGGAATGGTCCATGGTGAGTTCATCAGAGCTATCTCCTGAAGTGATTTAGAACATGGCTAAAGCATTGCTTCAGATGATCGCCAGACCTATCGGTTCATCACGTTTGTATATGCAGTCTCATGCCTACACCTGCGTAGAAAACCAAGCACCCACACCATCAGCCATTGCAGTGAACACTTGCTGCAAGTCATGGGTTTGGCCGCCGAACAGTGCTTGCAGGACAGTCGTGTTTTCCAACATGCCATGCCAGTACGTACCCAGCACATGTCCCTGGGCACATTGCCACACCAGACCGGGCACAGGCTCGCTGGCCTGTGGCATCCGGGTGTCCTGCATGTCCGCGCGCAGCTGCGTTTGTCCGTGATGGATTTCATAAACCTGCATGCCCACGTCCGACAAAACCTGCCACGGCATGCGCAACACAGGCATCTGTACCGACACGCGGCGGACGGTTTTCTCCGGTGCAAACAGGGTGGCCAGGGGCAGCAAGCCCAGGCCGGCAGCATTGCCGTCCACTTCGTGCAGGTCGAACAAAGCCTCACCCAGCATCTGCAGGCCACCACATATGCCCAGCACCCGCTTGCCTTGGGCCGCATGGGCGACCACGGCAGCATCCACCCCCTGATGGCGCATCCATGCCAGGTCTGCCGCCGTGCTTTTGCTGCCCGGCAAAATCACCCAGTCTGCCTCCTGTACCTGCTGCGGCGTGCGCGCCCACAGCACACGTACACCAGGCTGGTGCAGCAGCGGCTCGAACTCGTCATGGTTGCTCATGCGCGGATAGGCCACGATGGCCACCGTGGTATGCACATGCCCCTTGGCCGTAGCTTGCGCAGCAAAAACGCCATCTTCTTCGGGCAGACCATGCTGGTGCTGCATCGGGATACAGGCCACCACAGGCACACCTGTGCGCTCCTGCAGCTTCTGCGGCGCAGGCGCCAGCAAGCTGGCGTCACCACGAAACTTGTTGAGCACAAAGCCCTTGATCAGCATCCGATCCTCGGGCGGCAGCAGGGCCCATGTGCCATACAGATGGGCAAAGGCGCCACCACGGTCGATATCAGCCACCAGCAGACAATGCGCCTGCGCATGGCGGGCCACGCGCATATTGACCACATCGCTGTCATAGAGGTTGATCTCGGCGGGTGAGCCGGCCCCTTCGATCACCACCACCTCGTATTCCGCACGCAGGCTGTCCAGCGCCTGTGCAATCTCGGGCCAGACATGCGCACGGCGATCACGCCAGGGCATCTGCCCCAGAGCTTCGTTGACCTGGCCCAGCAACACCACCTGACTGCGCATGTCCGCTTCGGGCTTGAGCAGCAAAGGATTCATGCGCACATCGGGTGTGATGCCTGCAGCCAGGGCCTGCAGATACTGGGCCGTACCGATTTCCCCCCACTGCCCATCGAGCGTTGCCACCACGCGCGCGTTGTTGCTCATGTTCTGGGCCTTGAATGGCGCCACGCGATACCCCTGGGCGCGGTACCAGGCGCACAAGGCCGTGGCCACCCAGCTTTTCCCCGCGTTGCTGCTGGTGCCCAGCACCATGACACACAAGGCCTGTGGCTGGTCTTTTCGCGGTAGTGGCAAATGCACTGTCATGCTTGAACTCCTTGCAATCCTTCCCAGGCCTGACGCAGCGCATGCTGCGAAACCGGTGGCAATACACCAAGGCGCACACAACCGGGCAAACCAAAGCTGCAGCAATCGCGCAGCTTGATACCCTGCGCACGCAGTTGCTCCAGCGCCTGCTGCATGGCTGCGCCCTGCCAGGCGGCAGGCCAGCGTGCCACCAGATAGTTGGCGGCAGCGCCAGGCAGCACTTCCCAGCCCATCGCCTCGCACAGCGCCAAGAGCTGCGTCTTCCATGCCCGCAAGGTCTGCAAACTGCCTGCCAGCCACTGCTGCACGGCAGGCGTGCACCAGGCCTGCAGCATGACCACGCCATGTGCCCCCACCACCCACGAAGGCGCCATGGCGCGCAACTGCGTGAGCGCCTGCAATGGCACATCCGCAGGCGCAATGGCATAGGCGCCACGCACGCCTGTCATGCCCAGCGCCTTGTTGGGCGTCCAGACCTGCCAGACCGCTGCCAGCTGCGCAGCAGACACTGGCACCCCACTCAGGCGCAGCGGTGCGTAGGTGTCGGGTCCCGGATGATTGGCTACTTAAAAACAAGCGTCCGTTGCTGCATAGCCGAGAGGTGCTGCAAGCAGTTCTGGCAACATGGCAAGCTTGTGCCAAGGAGTTGCCATGCTGATTGCTCTTCATAAGAACGCCACGATCACACCAGCCACCCGCTTGGCATTGCAGCAAGCTAGCGGTACAGATCGAGAGTTGGCCCAGCAATACGGCATTGGCATAGGGACCGTGCGCAAGTGGCGGGGCAGAACCACGGTGCATGACGCCAGCCACACGGCCCACCGCCTGCAAACGACACTCAATGCAGGGCAAGAAGAACTGGTTATTTATCTGCGCAGCCAGTTGCTGCTGCCACTGGATGACTTGTTGGCGGTGGTGCGAGAGTTCATTGAGCCTGCCATGAGCCGTTCTGCGCTGGACCGTCTGCTGCGCAGGCGGGGACACTCCAGGTTGCCCGTACAGCCTAAGCCTGAAGGCGAGCACAAACCCTTCAAGGCGTATGAGCCTGGCTATGTGCATGTGGATGTGAAGTACCTGCCCCAGATGCAAGATGAGGACAAGCGCCGCTATGTCTTTGTTGCCATCGATCGAGCCACACGCTGGGTGTTCATTGATATCAAGCAGCACAAGACGGCAGCATCTGCCAAAGCCTTCTTGACCGCCGTACGCAAAGCTGCAGCGTTCAAGATCCACACCATCCTCACCGACAACGGCAAAGAGTTCACAGACCGATTGTTTGGAAGCCGCACTCGTGTGCCTACAGGCGAGCACGAATTCGACCAGCTATGCAAAGCTCTGGGGATAGAGCATCGGCTGACCAAACCCAAGACGCCGCAGACCAACGGCATGGTCGAGCGCTTCAATGGACGCCTGAGCCAGGTACTGCGCTCGCATCACTTCAACAGCGCAGAGGATTTGGAGAAGACACTGCACAGGTTTGTCTGGCTGTACAACTACCACTTGCCACAAAAGGCACTGGGGCACGAAGCCCCAGTCCAAGTACTCAAAAAATGGAAGATGAAAGCGCCTGATTTATTCGTCAAGAGCGTGCGTAATCATCCGGGACCCGACAGATAAGGTTTTGTTTCTCTCCTTCTTCATGGGCGGTTGTCGGATTGCACTGCTGGGCTTGAAGCGGTAGCTGTCGTTGCCTGTTTCCAGAATATGGCAGTGGTGGGTCAGGCGGTCCAGCAG
>JAEYRT010000260.1 GCA_023435325.1 Pseudomonadota bacterium
GATTACAAAGCAGCCATGCAGCGCTGTGACGAAATGTCTGGCGATGCCAAGGATAAGTGCCAGAACGATGCCAAGCGCACTTACGCGCAATAAAGATTGAAGCGCCAATGGCGCCGTGCGGTTCTGCCATCTGGGACTGGCACCCGATCTGCAGCAGAGCGCACTTACCGAGCCCCGCGATGCGGGGCTTGGCTGCGTGAGGATGGACGTTTTTGTAGGCCAAGGTCTTGCGCTGGGCGGTACTTGATTTTTCTCAAATCCCTATGTTTTTGCACTCCTAAGCTGCGCTCATTGCAACAGGCACACAAAGGAATGGCGAAATGGCTGCATTGACTTGGACCCAGGAACTGGAACTCGATTTGCCAGTGATGGATGAGACACACAAGGAATTCGTAGAACTGCTCAATACCGTCGAACGCACTGCGGATGCTCAGCTGCTGGAGGTATGGCAGGCGTTGATTGCCCACACGGAAGGGCACTTCGGGCAAGAAGACCGCTGGATGGAAGCCACGGGCTTTGCTGTGGGGAACTGCCATGCGGGCCAGCACAAAGTGGTGCTGGAGATCATGCGTGAAGGCAGCAGGAAGGCGGCCGAGGGCGATTGCACCATGATTCGCGGCATGACGCCCGAACTGGCATCGTGGTTCAGCTACCACGCACAAACCATGGATGCCGCGCTGGCCCAGCACATCCAAAGCGTGGGGTTCGACCCGGAAACAGGCGCCATCGCGCACAGCGAGGCCTTGCCCGACAGCCTCATCAGCGGCTGCGGTGGTGCCTGCTCGCAGCCACAAGACCATGACCGGCACGCCGCGCAGGCGGAAAAGGTGGCGCAGGCTGCTGCGTAAAGCGCTTGCTCGATCTTGACGAGCCCAAGACCATGGCAGTGCGCGTGGTCTTGAGGGCTTGCACCGGGTGCGGCTTATCCGGCGAGGGCCGGGAAAATCTTCATCAAACCACCGGCCATCACCTCTACGGCCAGAGCCGCCAGGATCAGACCCATCAGGCGCGTCATCACGTTGATGCCCGTCTTGCCCAGCACGCGGGCAATGGGCTCCGCCATCGAAAAACTGCCCCACACGCAGGCCGCCACCACCACGCCATAGCCGACCAGCGCCAAGTGCTGCCAGAAGTTGGCGGCCTGGTCGGCATAAATCACCACGGTGGACATGGCGGCCGGGCCGGTCAGCAGCGGAATCGTCAGGGGCACCACGGCAATGCTGTTGCCCATGGCAGCTTTCTCGACACCAGCCTCCAATGTGCCCTCATGGCGACGGTCCTCGGCGGGGCGGGCATTGAGCATGTTCATGGCGCTGATCAGCAGCAGCAAGCCACCACCGACCTGAAAGCTTTGCAGCGAGATGTTGAAGAAATCCAGGACCTGCAGGCCAATCAGCGCGCAAGCTGCAATCACCACAAACGCACTAAAGGCAGCGGTGCGAATGGTTTGGTTACGTTGCTCGGCGTCAAAGCCTTGCGTGTAATGGATGAAAAACGGCACGATGGCCAGCGGGTTCACGATGGCGACCAGGGTGATGAGCGGTTTTAAATCCATGGGACTGCTGCTGCAAAAAGATGGCCTAAGTGGAACGCAGATTGCTTAAAGTTGCCAGTAGGCAGAGTGCAAGCCTGTGTAGCGTTTGTGCTCATTGGACTTGGTCACACCACAAGGAGACACAGATGGGACAGTTTGTACAGTTGAGCGCACCGGATGGTATGCAGATTCCGGCCTGGGTGGCACAGCCCGAAGGGCCGGTGCGTGGCGCCATTGTGGTGGCCCAGGAGATATTCGGCGTCAATGCGCACATCCGCGCTGTGGCAGATCGTCTGGCTGCACGCGGTTTTGCCGCCATTGCACCGGCGCTGTTCACGCGGCTGGAATTTGACGTGCAACTGGGCTACGACGAAGCCGGTTTTGCACATGGCAAGCAACTCAAGGCCGCAGCCGAGGCCCTGCCCGGTGAGGGCGTGATGCAGGACATCCGCGCGGCCGCGCAATGGCTCAAGGACCAGGGGCATGCCAAGGTGGGCATGGTCGGTTTCTGCTGGGGGGGCTTGCTGGCCTGGCGTGCGGCCGGTCTGGTAGAAGACATCGATGCCGTGGTGTGCTATTACGGCGGCGGCATGACAGTGCCCCCCGAAATCGCGCGCCAGCCGCGCGTGCCGGTGCTGGCGCATTTTGGCAAGCAGGATGCGTTCATCCCCGAGGAAACGGTGCAGGCCTTCAGCCATGCCCACCCGCAGGTGCAAGTGCACCTGTATGACGCGGACCATGGCTTCAACTGCGACCAGCGTGGCAGCTACGATGATGTCAGTGCCACCCAGGCCAAAGATCGCACACTGGCCTTTTTTGACCACTATCTGCAAGCGGCCTGAGGGTATGCATACACAGCAGAGCAATTGAAAACAAGAGCTGCTAACGCTTGATTGGCGCGGATTTCAGATATAAATCATATGGAAATGCTTGTGTATCAAGCGTGAGTAGCTCTCTTTATTATTTATCCTCGCCCATCAAGCTGTCTTTCTCGATGTAGCGTCTGCGCCAGAAAAAGATCAGCAGTACGGCGCCAATCAGGGCCATGGCGCCCATGGCCCACCAGAAGCCGTCCTCCGCATGCACCAGCGGCAGCACGTCAAAGTTCATGCCGAACACGGCGGCAATCAGGTTCAGGGGCAGAAAGATGGCGGTGAGCGTGGTCAGCGTGCGCATGATGTCGTTGGCGCGATGGCTCTGAGCCGAGAAGTGCATTTGCATGGCAGCTTCGGCACTTTGTTCCATGCGGTGCACGTGGTGGAGCACACGTTCAATGTGTTCCAGCACATCGCGTGAACGCACACGCAGCAGCTCCAGGGCGCGGCGTTCGGCCGGGCTGCTGTGCACATCGTCCCAGCCTTCCAGGGCATCGATCCAGTCCTGGATGGCCGCACGCTGGTCCTCGCAAATTTCATCCAGCTGGTGCAGCCCCAGGCGCGCCTGCAAGACCTGGCCCCAGTCGTTGAAGCGTGATTTCGGGTTGAGCAGCTGCATCTGCCAGAGGTCGATCTGCCTGGCCATGTCACGGCGCAGGTTCAGGTAGTCGTCCACCATCTGGTTGACCTGTCGCAGCATCAGGTCTGCGCCGCTGGGCGGAATGCGCGTGGCTGCAGCACGCTTTTCCGGTGTGGCAGCGGGTGTCAGCAGGCGCTGCAGGCTGTGCGCGCGCACGGGGCAGTCGGCACTGTGCACGCTCAGCAGCATGGCATCGAACAGCGCATATCCCACGGGCGTGGTCTGCACGGCTGGCGTGCTTTTGGTGGTGCTGTCGACGGGGTTCAAGCGGCGAAACAACAGCACGTCATAGTCCGAGGTGTAGTCGAACGTGGACGGGATGTGTGCATTGAGCAAGTCCGAGACATGCAAATCCACCAACGGCGTGCCGCACAACTGCAGCAGCAGGGCCTGCACGGCGGGCAACTGGGCCTCGAACTCGCTGCGCTCGCACGAGAGCCAGTAAAAGCTGCCGCTCTCGGGCGAAGGCAGTGGCGGGCGCTGGGCTGCAGGCCAGATGCCCAGGTCTTGCACGCGTTTGATGGCAGGTTCGATCAGCAGCAGACGCATGGTGGATCAACAAAGAAAGTGCAGTGGGTGCTTGGATGACAAATGCAATTTGCCATGACCATGAAAAAGGCAGCGCATGGGCTGCCTTGCTCGGATGGCGTCTGGCAGCTTAGTGTCGCCATACCACCCTTGAAACATCGTTGTTTCGCCTTGTCGTACACCAGTACGGCCTGCAGATTCACGCCTCGTCTCAATCGCAAACCTTCGATTTGCTGGGTGGTGTTAGCGACTCTTACAGGCCGCGCAGCTTCTTGGCCGCGTCGATGGCGAAGTAAGTCAGGATGCCGTCGGCGCCCGCGCGCTTGAAGGCCAGCAGGGCTTCCATCATCACGGCGTCGTGGTCCAGCCAGCCGTTGGCCGATGCGGCCTTGATCATCGCGTATTCACCAGACACCTGGTAGGCGAAGGTCGGCACCTTGAATTCGTCCTTGACGCGGCGCACGATGTCCAGATACGGCATGCCGGGCTTGACCATCACCATGTCCGCACCTTCGGCGATGTCCATGGCGACTTCGCGCAAGGCTTCGTCGGTGTTGGCAGGGTCCATCTGGTAGACGTTCTTGTCCGCCTTGCCCAGGGCGCCACGGGTGCCCACGGCATCGCGGAAGGGGCCGTAGAAGGCGCTGGCGTACTT
>JAEYRT010000265.1 GCA_023435325.1 Pseudomonadota bacterium
CTTCCAGGGTGGATCCCGCCACTTTGCCTGGCGCAGAGAATGCGGGCAAACCGGGTTACTACTCCGTTCGGCCTGGGGATACGCTGATTCGCATTGGTCTGGAGCATGGCCAAAGCTGGAAAGATATTGCTCGTTGGAGCAATATTTCGAACCCTGACCTGATCGAAGTGGGCCAGGTGGTGCGCGTGGTGCCGCCCGGAACGGCTGCAGGTGAGGGTGCACGCCCCGTGGCATCCAGCACAGTGCAGCCTGTCACTCTGCCACCTGCAGGTAGCACGGCTTCTGCGCCAGTGACGCCGCCTGCGGCTCCCGCGCCTGTGGCAACCACCCCGGTGGAGCCAGCCAAGACCACAACGACCGGAGGGGATGCCAGCGGTCTGGGCTTTATCTGGCCTGCCAAGGGTCAGGTGATTGCGGGCTTCAATGAGTCAACCAACAAGGGTGTGGACATTGCAGGCAATGCCGGTGACCCGGTGCTGGCTGCGGCCGATGGTCGGGTGGTGTATGCCGGTGCCGGTCTGCGTGGCTATGGTCATCTCATCATCCTCAAGCACAACAACACGTATTTGACGGCCTATGCCCACAACCAGAAGTTGCTGGTCAAGGAAGATCAGAATGTGAAGAAGGGGCAAAAGATTGCCGAGATGGGCAGCAGCGATGCGGACCGAGTGAAGCTGCACTTTGAGGTGCGCCGTCAGGGCAAGCCGGTCGATCCTTCGCGCTATCTGCCCGCGCGTTGAGCGCTGCACAGGTTGGCACTTGTGTTCACCATGCCCGGTGCTGTCCGCGCCGGGCATTTTTGTTTGCTTGGTTTTAGATAGGAAAAATGCGTGAGCAATAAGGCTGTGGCTTCAGAGAGCGCAGACGCGCTGCTGGATGTGGAAGATGCTCCAGAGATGGATGCTGCTGCGTCCGAGGTGGAGCAGCGTGAGCTGCCCGTCACCATGGCGCAGCATGGCGTGCGGCTGGACAAAGCCCTGGTCGATCTGGTGCCTGAGTTTTCGCGCAGTTACCTGCAGCAGTTGCTGGAGCAAGGGGCAGTTCAGCTCAACCATCAGCCTGCCATCAAAGCCGCGACCAAGGTGAAGTTTGGCGATGTCATCGCTGTGGAGATGAGGCCTACCGCACAAAGCCAGTCTTTCAAGCCTGAAGCCATGGACCTGGATGTGGTGTTTGAAGATGCCCATCTTCTGGTGGTCAACAAGCCTGCAGGTCTGGTGGTGCACCCCGCACCGGGGAACTGGCAGGGCACGCTACTCAATGGCTTGCTGGCCCACCATGCAGGCGCCACTGCAGTGCCGCGTGCCGGTATCGTGCACCGTCTGGATAAGGACACCAGTGGCCTGATGGTGGTGGCCAAGGACCGGCAGACCATGGACGCCCTGGTGGCGCTGATTGCGCGCCGGGACGTCAGTCGCCGCTATCTGGCGCTTGCGCACAAGCCATGGAAAGGGGCAGAAATGCAGAAAGTGGATGCGCCGATTGGCCGTGATCCGCGCAACCGCCTGCGCATGGCCGTCGTGGATCTGGCGCAGCATCCGGGCAAGGAGGCGCGCACCGACATCACTTGTTGGGACAGTACCGACGCGCACTGTCTGGTGCATTGCAAGCTGCACACGGGGCGCACCCACCAGATTCGAGTGCATATGCTGTCTTTGGGGCACCCCCTGGTGGCCGATGCCTTGTACGGAGGCGCGCAGGCTGGGGGCATGGAGCGGCAGGCTCTGCACGCTTTCCGGCTTTCCTTTGTGCATCCCGTCACTGGTGAAAATCTGGAGCTGGCGGCCGAGCCGCCCGCGGATTTCCTTGCTGCAGTGGAAAAATTGGGGCTGCGCTACAATCCCCACTGATTTTTTGTCAGGCAGGTCACGCTAGGCTTGCCGCCGTCGTTGGTGTGCTTGCCCGTGAGGGTCCGGCCCATCTGTCTTTTTTCCGCTATTGCGAAACTGTCCCGCGCCTGAACCATGAATTCGGTTGATGCCAAACGGGTCCTGGAAACCGCTTTGATCTGCGCACAGCAGCCTTTGACGCTGCGCGACTTGCGTGCGCTGTTCGATGGCGTCCTCGGGACAGACACACTCAAGGATCTGCTCTTGGCTTTGCAGCAGGAGTGGACAGGGCGTGGTGTCGAACTGGTGCAGGTGGCTTCGGGCTGGCGTTTTCAGAGTCGTCCCGAGATGCGGACATATCTGGACAGGCTGCATCCGGAAAAACCTCCACGCTACAGCCGTGCAGTGCTGGAAACTCTGGCCATCATTGCCTATCGCCAACCGGTCACGCGCGGAGACATCGAAGACATTCGTGGCGTGACGGTCAACAGTCTGATCATCAAACAGCTGGAAGATCGCGGCTGGGTGGAAGAAATTGGCCATCGCGAGACGGTCGGCCGTCCCGCATTGCTGGCTACCACGCGTCAGTTTCTTGATGATCTGGGACTGAAGTCGCTCGACGAGCTGCCCATGCTTGATGAGCCAGACGCACAGGCGAGCTTGTTCAGTGCACTGGATGGAGAAACGCCCGAAGCGCCAGCAGAGGCCGCAACTGCAACCGAGCAGCCGGCACTGCCTGCCGATGACCTGTTTGCAGAACCGGCATTGCCCATGGACCAGGTCTTTGTTCCTGTGCAAGCGGCTGTACCTGCATCTGCGGAGGCTGATGCAGATATCGATACACAGGAAATAGAGGCAGCTTCCGGCCCTGCGCAAGCCTGACGGAATCTGCTGGAATTTGAATGAATGCGTCTGCCGATGAACCGGGCTGGCGCGGAAATGGAAATCATGACCAAAGAACAAAAGCCCGTACGCCGTGCACCTCGCAGCGCCGCACCTCAGGCACAGGCAGCTGCTGCAGGGCCTTCCAAGATGGACGATGTGCTGTGTGCGGAAGACGCCTATGACTTCGACGCCGTGGTTGCCGGTGAGCTGGATGCAGCCGAAGTGCAGTCCGACGCTGAAGCTGCGCCAGCCAAGCGCGTGCTGAAGCCCGAAATCGAATCTCCCAAATTGCACAAAGTGCTGGCGCAAGCCGGCCTGGGCTCCCGTCTGGAAGTGGAGCGCTGGATTGGCGAAGGCCGCATTACTGTCAACGGTGAGCTGGCGCACGTTGGCCAGCGCATTCAGCTGGGTGACACCATCAAGGTCGATGGCAAGCCCGTCAAGGTGCGTATCGATCCGCCTGCCGTTCGCGTGCTGGCCTACCACAAGCCCGCAGGTGAAGTGGTGACGCTGGACGACCCGCAAAACCGACCCACCGTATTCCGTCGTCTGCCCAAGTTGCACAATGGCAAGTGGCAGTCGGTCGGCCGTCTGGACTTGAACACCGAAGGGCTGCTGTTGTTCACGAGTTCCGGCACGCTGGCCAACAACCTGATGCACCCCCGCTTTGGTCTGGAGCGTGAATATGCCGTGCGTGTACTCGGTGCGTTGACCAAGGAAGAAAAGCAGTTGCTGACTTCCGGTGTGCAGCTGGAGGATGGTGAAGCGGCCTTTGGTTCCATCGAGGACGGTGGTGGTGAAGGCGCTAACGTCTGGTATCGCGTGACCATCTCCGAAGGTCGCAACCGCGAAGTGCGCCGCATGTTTGAAGCCGTGGGGCGTGCGGTGAGTCGCCTGATCCGTATCCGCTATGGCGCCATGCAGCTGCCCCGTGGCCTGCGCCGTGGCGCCTGGATGGAGCTGGATGAAAAAGACGTGCAAGCACTGATTGCTGCTTCTGGCGTGGCCATGCCCAAGCCAAAGCGTCCTTCCTCGCAGCCGAATGTGCGCCGTGAATCGGATCGCGCAGGCTCGCGCAAGAAGGCTCGCGTCAACGAGGCGGAGGAGGAGCGCTTCCTGCGCGCACGTCGCAAGACCAAGGCCGGCCCCAAGCGCACCAGCAACAACAACTACCAGCTGCCAAGCGCGCAGCCTGATCCGCTGAAAACATCGGTGGGTTACATCGGCAGCGACAGCCTGACCCGCGCGCGCGCCGAGCAAAAGCGCAAGCCGCGTGGCCGTCGCTAAACCATTCTGGGCTTGCTTTACAAGCAGCTTCTAGGGTTGACAGCGCCCCGTTAGAATCAGGGGTTTTGCCGGGTCGGCAAAAAATACATCCATTTTCATTAGGAAAACCAAATGGCTATCGAACGCACCCTCTCCATCATCAAGCCCGACGCAGTTGCCAAGAACGTGATTGGTCAAATCTACAGCCGCTTCGAAAATGCTGGCCTGAAGATCGCCGCTGCCAAGCTGGTGCACCTGTCGCAAGCTGAAGCCGAGCAGTTCTACGCTGTGCACAAAGAGCGTCCTTTCTTCAAGGATCTGGTGAGCTTCATGGTTTCCGGCCCCGTGATGATTCAAGTGCTGGAAGGCGAAAACGCCATCCTGAAGAACCGCGAACTGATGGGCGCAACCGATCCCAAGAAGGCTGAAGCCGGCACCATCCGTGCTGACTTCGCTGACAGCATCGACGCCAACGCCGTGCACGGTTCCGATGCTCCCGAGACTGCTGCTGTAGAAGTGGCATTCTTCTTCCCTGGCATGAACGTCTACGCACGTTAATTCCATGAATCCCATGCTGGCCGTGCTTGCTATGACGGCGGCACCCCTGCATGGGAGTGTCGCCCTGTGAGTGGTCCGGGGTATTGCTATATGACCACCAATCTTTTGAATTTTGATCTCCAAGGCCTGGTCGCATACTGCGAAGGTTTGGGAGAAAAGCGTTTCCGAGCAACGCAACTGTTCCGCTGGATCCACCAGCGTGGCGCGAGCGACTTTGACCAGATGACCGATCTGGCCAAATCCCTGCGCGAAAAGCTCAAGACACAGGCCGTGATCGAAGGTCTGTCTGTGATCACCCAGCATGAATCGCAAGATGGCACGATCAAGTGGCTGTTTGACGTGGGTGATGGCAATGCAGTGGAATCGGTTTTCATTCCTGAAGACGATCGCGGCACGCTGTGTGTGTCGTCGCAGGCAGGTTGCGCCGTGGGCTGTCGTTTTTGCTCCACGGGTCACCAGGGATTCAGCCGCAACCTCACTACGGGCGAAATCCTGGCCCAGCTGTGGTTTGCCGAGCATTTTCTGCGCCTGCACCTCAAGAGCGAAGAGCGCGTCATCACCAATGTGGTGATGATGGGCATGGGCGAACCCCTGCAGAACTACTCGGCGCTGGTGCCTGCATTGCGCACCATGCTCGATGACCATGCCTATGGCTTGTCGCGCCGCCGCGTGACCGTATCCACCTCGGGCGTAGTGCCGATGATGGATCGCCTGTCGCAGGACTGTCCGGTGGCATTGGCGGTATCGCTGCACGCACCGAATGATCCATTGCGTGAAAACCTGGTGCCGCTCAACAAGAAGTATCCGCTCGATGAGCTGATGCAGGCGTGCATTCGCTATCTGGAATTCGCACCACGCGACTTCATCACGTTCGAGTACTGCATGCTCGATGGTGTGAACGATCAGCCCGAGCACGCACAACAACTGATCCAGCTGATTCGCAGCCATGGCAATGGCAAACCATGGTGCAAGCTGAACCTGATTCCATTCAATCCCTTCCCGGCATCGGGCCTGCTGCGCTCTTCCAATGCTTCCGTGGCAGCCTTTGCCAAGGCATTGAGTGATGCCGGCATTGTGACCACGGTGCGCAAGACCCGTGGTGACGACATCGATGCAGCCTGTGGTCAGCTGGCGGGGGATGTGAAAGACCGTACCCGCGCTGCAGAGCGTATGGCCAAGCAACGTACCATACCCCTGACACCGATTTGATGGATTTCGCCAAGTAAGCAGCATGTGCATGCCTTTCCCACGCTTTCTTTTTCACTCCTTGCGGACCAACACCCGCACATGGTTGGGGATCAGCGTGGTGATGGCATCGGTCTGGATGACCGGGTGTGCGATGCTGCCCGCAGGTGGGGCGTCCGAAGGCTCGCCTGGCACAGTGGCCGAATCCGAGCTGCACCGTCTGGCCCAGACACGTCTGCAACTGGCGGCTTTGCATTTTGAGGAAGGGCGCGCGGAGGTGGCGTTGGGCGAAGTGGCGCAGGCATTGCACGCCAACCCGCGTTATGTCGATGCCTACAACCTCAAGGGCTGGATTCATCTGAGCCTGAATGATTACAGGCTGGCGCAGGAGAGTTTCTCCCAGGCTTTGGCGCTGCGTCCTGGCGATGCGGACAGCCTGTACAACCTGGGATGGCTGCAGTGTCAGCAGGCACAGTATGCCGAGGCGGACAAGAATTTCGATGCAGCCTTGGGCGCGCCACGCAGCAGTTCCACCTCGGTGATGCGGCTGTGGCTGGCAAAGGGGGTGTGTCTGCGGCAGGCCGGTCGACTCTCCGGGGCGGTGCGTGCCTTAGAAAAAGCACTCGAGTTCGATCCCGGCGATCCGACAGTTGCCTACAATTTTGCGGATGCTTTGCATGCGCAAGGTGATGCGGAGCGTGCGCGCTTTTACGTAAGACGTATCAACAATGGTCCCTGGAACTCGGCTGCGTCACTTTGGTTAGGTATCAAGGTGGAACGCAGTCTGGGCGACCGCATTGCGGTGCGGCAGTTGGCGGATCAATTACATAAGCGATTCCCTGACTCCAAGGAATGGCAACGGTTTGAGAGGGGAGCTTTTGATGACTGAGGTAGCAGTGGGTAACGCAGAGCAACACAACGAAAGCAGCGCGGGCACGCTGCTTCGTCAAGCACGTGAAGAAAAACAGATGTCGGTGCAGACGCTGGCTTCTGCACTCAAGGTACCTGTCTACAAGCTGCAGGCCTTGGAAGAAGACCGCTGGGAGCAGTTGACGGATTCCGTGTTCACGCGCTCCCTGGCCTTGAGCGTATGCCGTGTGCTGCGCATTCCGTCCGAGCCCATCCTGGCAAGACTGCCCAAGCTTGAAGGGGCCAAGCTCTCCACCAATCCGGAAGGCATCAACGCCCCTTTCAAAGAAAAATCCTTGCGTTCTCTGATGTCTCCCAGCCAGGAGCCAGCTTCGGGCAAGGCCGTCAAAGTGGTGCTTGCCTTGCTCATCGCCCTGGCTGGCGGTGCAGGACTGTATTTTTTGCCGCAATGGCAAGCCTCCCACGAAGAAGACGCCAGTGCGCAAGTGGCCGAGGCCACGACGCAGGAACCTTTGTTCATGCCTCAACCAGCAGACACTGCTCCCGCAGCGCCTGCCGCTGCCACAGAACCCGCCATGCCTGCGCCTGAAGCATCGCTTGCTCCTGCTGCGGGCATGATTGAGCCTGCGCTGAAGGAAGGCACGGAAGCCGTTTCCACGCCAGCAGCACAAGCCCCCACTGCGCCTGCCGCTGCAGGCCCTGCTACCACCACTCCTGCTGCAACCACTCCTGCCGTGGTTGCGGCGGCTGCTGAGCCAACAACAGCGCCGGAGGTGCCCGCAGGCGCAGCAATGCTGCGTTTCACCGCAACGGGCGAGTCCTGGGTGCAGGTGCGCAATGCGCAACAACGTGTGGTGATGGAAAAGATTCTGAAGGCTGGTGATGTCTATGAAGAAGTCGCCGCGGGCCGGCCACTTCAGGTGGTGGTCGGCAATGCCGGCGTGACCAAGCTGGAAATTGATGGTGCTGCATTTGATCTGGCCGCTTCGGCCAAAAACAATGTGGCCCGATTCGAGGTGAAATAACAGTGTCTGACAACACATTCCAGGCGTCGCCCATTGCGATCGCCGCGCCCCTGCCCCGCAGAAGCCGCCAGGCCCGCGTGGTGTGGCGCAACAACGTGGTGACGGTGGGCGGCGATGCGCCGGTGCGCGTGCAGTCCATGACCAATACCGACACCGTGGATGCCGTTGAAACGGCTATTCAGGTGCGCCAGTTGGCGCAGGCCGGTTCGGAGATGGTGCGTATCACCGTCAACACGCCCGAGGCCGCAGCTGCGGTGCCCTACATCCGTGAACAGCTCGACCGCATGGGCGAGTATGTGCCGCTGGTGGGTGACTTTCACTACAACGGTCACCGCCTGCTGACCGACTATCCCGCCTGCGCCGAGGCGCTGTCCAAATACCGCATCAACCCCGGCAACGTGGGTAAAGGCGACAAAAAGGACAAGCAGTTCGGCCAGATGATCGAAATTGCGGCCAAGTACGACAAGGCCGTGCGTATTGGCGTGAACTGGGGCTCACTCGACCAGGAAATCATGGCTGAGCTGATGGATCAGAACTCACAGCGTGCCCAGCCCTGGGAAACGCGTCAGGTGATGTATGAGGCATTGATCACTTCGGCCATCAGCTCTGCGGAACTGGCCAAGAACATCGGCCTGAACCCCGACAACATCATCCTGTCGTGCAAGGTCAGTGGTGTGCAGGATTTGATTTCTGTGTACCGTGAACTGGCGCGTCGCTGCGATTACGCGCTGCACCTGGGCCTGACCGAAGCCGGTATGGGCACCAAGGGCACCGTGGCATCGACGGCAGCCTTGTCCGTACTGCTGCAAGAGGGCATTGGTGACACCATCCGTGTCTCGCTCACGCCCCAGCCCGGCGAAGCACGCACGCAGGAAGTTGTGGTGGCTTCTGAAATTCTGCAGTCCCTGGGCCTGCGCGTGTTTGTGCCCAGCGTCACGGCCTGCCCTGGCTGCGGACGCACGACCAGCACGACCTTCCAGGAACTGGCCAAGCAAATTGATGACTATCTGCGCGGCCAGATGCCGGTGTGGCGCATGAAGTACCCGGGCGTGGAGGCCATGAAGGTGGCCGTGATGGGCTGCATCGTCAATGGCCCCGGCGAGAGCAAGCATGCCGATATCGGCATCAGCTTGCCCGGC
The DNA here is from genome assembly GCA_023435325.1 of Pseudomonadota bacterium. Taxonomy (GTDB): domain Bacteria; phylum Pseudomonadota; class Gammaproteobacteria; order Burkholderiales; family Burkholderiaceae_C; genus Comamonas. The sequence continues at coordinate 8,758 of JAEYRT010000265.1, forward strand.
AATGGCGAGGCGCCTGCAGCACCCGTGTTCATTGATGGTGAAAAAGCCATGACACTGCGCGGCGAAGGCATTGCGGCGGAATTCCAAGAGATCGTGGATTCGTACGTGCGACGCCGCTGGGGTGATGCAGCTTAAATAGAAAACAATAGTGGCTAGCGCTTGTGTATAAAGGTTTTCAAATATAAAACTATTTGAAAACAGTGCTAGGTCAGCGCAAGCAGCTCTTATTTTGTAAGTGCTGCATATTTGGTGAGAACGAAAAAGTGGCAAAGACCGACAAACTCTCCGCCGTCAAAGGCATGAACGACATCCTCCCCGGCGAGTCCGCCCGCTGGGAATGGCTGGAAGCGCAGGTGCGCGATCTGATGGGCCGCTTTGCCTACCGCAATGTGCGCACGCCCATCGTCGAGCATACGCAGCTGTTCGTGCGTGGCATCGGCGAGGTGACCGACATTGTGGAAAAGGAGATGTACTCCTTTGAAGACAAGCTCAACGGCGAAAAGCTGACACTGCGCCCCGAAGGCACAGCCTCGCTGGTGCGTGCCACCATCGAAAACAACTTGCTGTACGACGGCGGCAAGCGCATGTGGTACATGGGCCCCATGTTCCGCCACGAGCGTCCCCAGCGCGGCCGCTATCGCCAGTTCCACCAGATCGGTGCCGAGGCGCTGGGCTTTGCTGGCCCCGATGTGGACGCCGAGCTGATTTTGTTGGCCGTGGCTTTGTGGAAGCGCTTGGGCCTGACCCAGTGGCGCCTGGAAATCAACAGCCTGGGGCAGCCCGAAGAGCGCAAGGCGCACCGCGAAGCGCTGATCGCTTACCTTGAACAGCACACCGATGTGATGGACGAAGAGGCCAAGCGCCGCATGTACTCCAACCCGCTGCGCGTGCTGGACACCAAGAATCCTGCCATGCAGGAAATGGTGAACGCAGCGCCCAAGCTGCTGGACTATCTGGGCGAAGCTTCGCTGGCGCACTTTGAAGGCCTGAAGGCCATTCTGGATGCCAATGGCGTGCCATGGACCGTCAACCCCCGTCTGGTGCGCGGCCTGGACTACTACAACCTCACGGTGTTCGAGTTTGTGACCGACCTGCTGGGCTCGCAAGGCACGATCTGCGCCGGTGGTCGTTACGACTACCTGATCGAACAAGTGGGCGGCAAGCCTGCGCCCGCCGTGGGCTGGGCGCTGGGTGTGGAACGCGTGCTGGAACTGGTCAAGGAGCTGGGGACCGACATTCCACAGCCTGAGCTGGATGTGTATGCCATCGTGCCTGACCAAGCAGCGATGCCCGTGGTGCTGCGCACCCTCACGCAACTGCGCGAAGCAGGCGTGCGTGCCCAGATGCACACGGCAGGTGCGGAAGGCATGGGCTCGATGAAGTCGCAGTTCAAAAAGGCCGACGCTTCAGGCGCACGTTTTGCACTGATCTTCGGTGGTGATGAGCTGGCGCAAGGCATGGTGACCGTGAAGTCGCTGCGTGATGGACAGGGTGCACAGACCCAGCAAACGCTGGCGGAAGTGGCATCCTGGGCGCACACCCTACAATCAAACGCTTAATTTGTAACGACACCAGATATGGCAACGCATCTCGACCTCGAAGAACAAGAGCAACTTGATCAGATCAAGCACTTCTGGAACAAGTGGGGCACGCCCATCACTGGCGTTGCCGTGGTGGCGATGGCGGGTTTTGCCGCCTGGAACGGTTGGCAGTTCTGGCAGCAGCGCCAAGCCATGCAGGCTTCGGCTTTGGCTGATGTGGTGGTGGCTGCTGTCGAAAGCGGTGACCGGGCCCGTGTGGCGCAAGCTTTTGAAGCCGTGAAGGCTGACTACTCGGGCACCTTGCAAGCCGGGCATGCTGCTTTGCTGGTGGCGCAATCGGCCGTCAATGCCGGTCAATTGCCAGAAGCCAAATCCGCACTGCAATGGGCCGCCGACAACACCAAGGATGAGGGCTATCAGGCCACGGCCAAGCTGCGTCTGGCAGCGGTGCTGATGGAAGAGAAAGACCTTGATGGCGCAGCAGCCGTGTTGCGCGGCAGCTTCCCAGCCGAGTTCAAGGGCCTGGCCGCTGATCGCCTGGGTGATGTGCTGCAGTTGCAAGGCAAGAGCAGCGAAGCGGTGACAGCCTATCAGGAGGCATGGAAACTGCTTGATTCCCAGCTGGACTATCGCGCGCTGGTCGGCTTTAAGCTCAATGCATTAGGTGTAGCGACTTCGACGGAGACAAACAAGTGAATCACAACGCACAACACAAACCAGGTGCCCGTTTTTGGATGACTGCTCAACGCACGGTGCTGGCTGCAGCACTGGTGACGGCCTTGGGCGGTTGTGCGTGGTTTGGCTCCAGCAAGGCTCCCAAGCCTTTGGATCTGGGAGCCAATGTGGTGAACTTGCCTGTGCGTCAGGCGTGGAAGCTGAGCCTTCCCTCGGTCAAGGATGTGAATCTGCGCGCCCATGTGCAAGGTGACGATGTGATCCTGGCCGCGGCAGATGGCACCGTGGTCAGCATCAATGCAGCCAATGGCCGTGAAAACTGGCGTGGCCAGGTGGGCAAGAAGCTGCAGACCGGCGTGGGTGCAGATGGCCGCCTGGCTGCAGTCGTCACCATCGGCAATGAACTGGTGGTGCTGGACGCGGGCAGCAAGCTGTGGAGCCAGACACTGGGTGCCTCTTCCTTCACAGCACCTTTGGTGGCGGGTGGGCGCGTGTTTGTGCTGACTGCCGATCGCTCTGTCACGGCATTTGATGCGCAAAACGGCGCGCGCCTGTGGACCCAGCGCCGCGATGGTGAGCCATTGGTGCTGCGCCAGCAGGGCGTACTCATGCCTTATGGCAATACCTTGCTGGTCGGCTTGTCGGGGCGACTCGTGGGCATGAATCCCGATAACGGCAATGTGCAATGGGAAGCGCCTCTGGCTTCGCCCCGCGGCACCAATGACGTGGAACGTCTGGTGGACTTGGTTGGTCCCGCCAGCCGTGTTGGCAACGCTATTTGCGCACGGGCCTTCCAGGCCAGCGTGGGTTGCGTGGATGCCAATTCCGGTCGCACCGCATGGGCACAAACTGCCAAGGGAGCAGTGGGAATTGCAAGTGATGCAGAGTACGTGTTTGGCACCGAAAGCAACGGCATCGTGCAGGCATGGAATATTGCCGATGGTGAAAAACGCTGGTCGGTGGACCGGTTCCAGCACCGCAAGCTGACAGCTCCTCTGGTGCTGGGTCGTGCCGTGGTGACGGCAGACGAATCGGGCTTGGTGCACCTGTTGTCCAAACGGGATGGCTCGCACCTGAATCGATTGAATACCGATGGAACTGGCGTGGCTGTAGCGCCAGTGGTGGCCGCCGATACCTTGGTGGTCGTGACACAGGGTGGAGGCATTTACGGCTTCCGCCCGGATTGACAGAATTTTCGAATGAAGCCAGTTATTGCCCTTGTCGGGCGGCCCAATGTGGGCAAATCCACTTTGTTTAACCGACTGACCAAGTCGCGGGATGCCATCGTCGCCGACTTCGCGGGGTTGACGCGCGACCGCCATTACGGTCAAGGCCGCCAAGGCAAGCACGAATACATCGTGATTGACACGGGCGGTTTTGAGCCTGATGCCTCCAAGGGCATCTTCAAGGAAATGGCCAAGCAGACCCGCCAGGCCGTCGCTGAAGCCGACGTGGTGGTGTTTGTGGTCGATGCACGTGACGGCCTGTCTGCGCAGGACCACGACATCGGCAACTACCTGCGCCGTCTGGGCAAACCTTGTGTGCTGGTGGCCAACAAGGCCGAAGGCATGAAGGCTGGTGCCCAGCTGGCAGAGTTTTATGAGCTGGGCCTGGGGGAGGTCTATCCCGTCTCCGCGGCCCACGGTCAAGGCGTGCGTGGTCTGGTGGACCTGGCGCTGGGTTCGTTGAATCTGCCCGAGGAAATCGAAGAAGAAACGATTGCCGATGTGGAAGCCCGCCCAGTACGCCTGGCACTGGCAGGCCGCCCCAACGCCGGTAAATCCACCTTGATCAATGCCTGGCTGGGAGAGGAGCGTCTGGTGGCGTTCGATATGCCCGGCACAACGCGCGATGCCATCTCGGTGCCGTTTGAGCGCCACGGGCAAAAGTTCGAGCTGATTGACACGGCAGGTCTTCGCCGCAAGGGGCGGGTGTTCGAGGCGATTGAAAAGTTCTCCGTCGTCAAGACACTGCAAGCCATTGAAAACGCCAACGTGGTGCTGATGCTGATCGACGCGACCGAGGGCGTGACGGATCAAGACGCGCACATCGCAGGCTATATCCTGGAAAGTGGCCGCGCTGTGGTGGTGGCAGTCAACAAATGGGATGCGGTGGATGACTACCAGCGTCAGCTGGTTGAGCGATCCATCGAAACCCGTCTGGGCTTCTTGCGCTTTGCCGCCATTCATTTCATTTCGGCCACCAAGCGTCAGGGCCTGGGCCCATTGTGGGCATCCATCGTGCAAGCGCACAAGGCTGCGACTTGCAAGATGCCGACGCCGGTGCTCACACGGGTGCTGATGGAGGCCGTGCAGTATCAAACGCCAAAGAAGGTGGGTGCCTACCGTCCCAAGCCGCGCTACGCGCACCAGGGTGGTATGAATCCACCAGTGATCGTGATCCACGGCAATTCCGTGGAACACATCACCGAGGCTTACAAGCGTTTCCTGGAAGGACGTTTCCGCAAAGAGTTTGATTTGGTGGGCACACCCTTACGGATCGAGTTCAAGACTTCCCACAACCCCTACGCCGACTGAGGCGGGAAGCCATCACCATGGTGCAATGTCGGCGCGAATCCCTTGGGGGAAGAGGGCAGACAAGCTGCTGTGGTAAGGTGTCGGTTTACAACAACATTTCCGAACACGGAGAATATCGTGAGCAATAAAGGCCAACTCCTTCAAGATCCATTCCTGAACGCACTGCGTCGCGAGCATGTGCCCGTTTCCATTTATTTGGTCAACGGCATCAAGCTGCAGGGTCAGATCGAATCTTTCGACCAGTACGTGGTGTTGCTGCGCAATACAGTCACACAAATGGTTTACAAGCACGCCATTTCCACCATCGTGCCCGGCCGCGCTGTGAACTTCAGCATGGCAGACAACAACGACAACGAGGCTACAGCCGCTTGAAACTGTTGACTTATCCCTTCCCTGCACAGCAGTGTGGGGCAGGGGAGGTGCTGGCATGAGCGCAAACGCCACCTCCTCCCCGAACGCCACCCCCGTCGTCTTGGTCGGCGTTGACTTCGGACATCCACACTTCGACACCGAGCTTGAAGAACTGGGTCTGCTGGCGCAAACCGCTGGCCTTCACCCTGTGGCGCGCATTACCTGCAAGCGCAAAACCCCCGATGCAGCCCTGTTTGTCGGCAGTGGCAAGGCAGACGAAATTCGCATGCTCGCGCAAATGCATGGCGCCCGTGAAGTGCTGTTTGACCAGGCATTGAGTCCTGCGCAGCAGCGCAATCTCGAGCGGCACATGGAGATGCCGGTCAACGACCGCACGTTGTTGATTCTGGAAATCTTTGCGCAGCGTGCGCGCAGCCATGAAGGCAAGTTGCAGGTCGAGCTGGCACGCTTGCAGTACATCAGTACGCGTCTGGTGCGCCGTTGGACCCACTTGGAACGTCAGATGGGTGGCATTGGCGGCCGTGGTGGCCCTGGTGAGAAACAGATCGAGCTGGATCGTCGCATGATTGCCGATGCCATCAAGCGCACCAAGGAGAAGCTGCAAAAGGTCAAGAAGCAGCGCCAGACCCAGCGCCGTCAACGCGAGCGCCGTGATGTGTTCAACATCTCCTTGGTGGGTTACACCAATGCTGGCAAGTCCACGCTGTTCAATGCCTTGGTCAAGGCTCGTGCCTATGCGGCAGACCAGTTGTTTGCGACCCTGGATACCACCACACGCCAGTTGTATCTGACCGAGGCCGGCATGTCGGTGTCGCTGTCGGATACGGTGGGGTTCATCCGTGATTTGCCTCACGGTCTGGTGGAAGCTTTCCAGGCCACGTTGCAAGAGGCGGTCGATGCGGACTTGTTGCTGCATGTGGTGGACGCATCCAACGAAACTTTCCCGGAGCAGATGGATCAGGTGCGCAAGGTGCTGGGCGAAATCGATGCACTGGGCATTCCCCAGGTATTGGTGTTCAACAAGCTGGATGCCTTGCCTGCTGGTCGCATGCCTGCAGCGTTGCAAGATACTTACGAAGTTGACGGGGTGGAGGTGCCACGTGTCTTTGTGAGCGCGCGCAGCGGAGAAGGCCTGCCCCAGTTGCGTCAGATTCTGGCCGATGCGGCACTGGCGTCGCGCCAAGCTCACGATGAAGCGCACGACCAAGGGGACGGTGATGACCTCCTGTCAGCGCCAATGTCCCCTGAAGACAACGACGATTGAGCACGGTGCCACTTCAACATTTCGGCACAATGCCATCTGGTTCATAGCAATACCAATTGAGACTTTTCGCATGAATTTCCTGAATCGCGCCCCTCGCTGGGCAGTGCTGCCAGAACGCTTGCGGGGAATGTTCAACCTGAATGATCCCCGCTGGGGCCGTGGAGAGGACAACCAAGCAGGGGAGGGCGAGCAACGCCCGGATTCTGATCGTCCCGTTCCGCCGCCCTCTTCCAACCAGCCTCCCAGAGGGCAGAACAACCAGGCGGGGCAACCTCCAGATCTGGATGAACTGTG
>JAEYRT010000269.1 GCA_023435325.1 Pseudomonadota bacterium
ATGCTGCTGCATTGCGACTTGGTCTATGCCGGGGACAACGCCGCCTTCTCCATGCCGTTCGTGAACCTGGGCCTGTGCCCCGAGGCAGCTTCGAGTTTGCTGCTGCCCCGACTGTTTGGCTACCAGCGTGCAGCGGAAGCACTGTTGCTGGGCGAGCCCTTCATGGCAGAAGCCGCTCTGGAAGTGGGGCTGGTCAACCGCGTGGTGCCGCCCACCGAAGTCAACGGCTACGCCCAGGCGCAAGCTGCCAAGCTGGCTGCCAAGCCTTTGTCTGCACTGATTGAAACCAAGCGCCTGATGAAGGGCAGCCAGCGTGATGCCGTCAAAGCCCAGATGGCCGTCGAAGGAGAGAGCTTTGGCCGCATGCTGACCGCACCTGCTGCCCGAGAAGCCTTCACCGCGTTTATGGAAAAGCGGAAACCTGATTTCAGCAAGTGCTGAAACCCAGGCTGAGCTTGTCTCAGCCGTATGGCGCAGCCAAGGTGGGTTTTTACGCACGCAAAAAGCGAAAACCCGGTGACTGCCAGCGCTGCAATCTGCACCTGTTGCCTTGTAAAAACAAGAGCTGCCAATGCTTGATATTCATAGATTTCAGATGGTTTTGTATCTGAAACTCTTGTCTATCAAGCCTGAGCAGCTCTCTTTTTGAGAAGATGTCCATGTCCCCCAAGCAACCCGAGGCAGAACGGAACGTGCAGTTTGAACCCGAGTTCATGGCTGTGCTCAAGCATGTGACCGAAGAATTTGTCAGCTTCAACAAGGTCTTGGGCCTGCAGCTGGAAAGTGCCACGGCCAGCACGGCGAGCGCCTGGATGGAGATGAAACCCGAGTTGGTGGGCCATCCTGCGGTCCAGCGCATCCATGGTGGTGCCATCAGTGCGGCGCTGGATGCCATGGGCGGCATTGCCACCATGGCAGCCATCGGTGGCAAGCACATGGATGAATCGGTGATGCAGCGCACCGAACGCTTTGGCCGTATCAGTACGATTGATCTGCGCGTGGACTACATCCGCCCCGGCATCGGCAAGCGCTTTCAAGTGCGCGCCGAAGTGTTGCGTCTGGGTTCGCGTGTGGCCACTACGCGCATGGAGTTTCTGAGTGAGGCCGGAGAGCTGCTTTCCGCGGGCATGGCGGCCTACATCGTGTCCTAGCGCCTGGAACAGGCATTTGCCAGTGGGGTCGTGTTTGTGCATGCAACAAGCGTAAGTGAACGGCACAACTGTATTCTTTGCTTACGCCTGTTGCGAAACGAGGGCAAAGGTAGCGCTGCACTCTTCCTAAGCTCATGGCTTTCTATCAGGAGGATGCATGGCTGTTAGCAACCCATTTTTCACCAAGCGTGAACCCCAAAATTTCGCCCCACGTCCTGGCAGTACCGTTGGTGGTTTGAACCACACCAGCAATACCTTGCAGACCACGGTGGGTACGGACAGCAACAGCGTTCGCCCAGTAGAAAGCACGGCCCCTGCGACGGTTCCTGTGAGTGCACCCGTTGAAAACCAGGGCAGCAGCAAGTTGACTGTCGGGCCCAACATCAAGCTCAAGGGCGTGGAGATCACCGATTGCGACACGCTGGTGGTAGAAGGCACGGTGGAGGCGACCATGGATTCGCGCGTGATCCAGATTGCGCAGCAAGGCGCTTTCCATGGCTCGGCGGAAATCGACATTGCCGAAATTCACGGCGAGTTTGAAGGCACGCTCACCGAGCGCCAGAAGCTGGTGATTCACAGCACTGGCAAGGTCAGCGGCAAGATCCGTTACGGCAAGATCGTGATTGAAGAGGGAGGCCAACTCGCGGGCGAGATTGAGGTCGGCGTGCACCAGCGTGCCGACAAGGTCAGCAGCAAACCTGTCGCCGTGGCTGCGTAAGCACAATCCACTCTCCAGCGAAAAAGCCTGAGCGCACATGCACTCAGGCTTTTTTTGTGGAAGCGCTGGGGGGCGGTTCAGGCCGCCATGACCTGCTGGGGCAACTCCAGCGGGCGGGAGTTGCCTTCATCATCAATGGCCACATAGGTCAGCACGGCCTCGGTCACCTTCACATACTTGCCCTGGTGGGACATGCGCTCGGCAAACACCTCCACGTCCACGGTCACCGAGGTGCGGCCCACGCGCGTGACACAGGAGTAGAACGACAGCACGTCACCCACACGAACGGGTTGCTTGAAGACGAATTCCTTGACTGCCACGGTCGCCATGCGGCCCCCCGCCAGACGCATGGCGAGCACGCAACCGGCCAAGTCCACCTGGGACATCACCCAGCCCCCAAAAATATCGCCGTTGGCATTGCAGTCGCCTGGCATCGGCACGACTTTGAGTACCAACTCTTTGTCGGTGGGAAGTGCAACGCTGGGCAATTCGGGAGATCGGGGCATGGGAGACAATCCGTCAGGAAAACAAATAACAAGCGATTGTCTCCTATGCGTCAAAGCGGATCACACCACGCCCCAGAACCCTCCAACGCCACTATGGCTAATGCCGCCGAATGGGCCGCCCTGCGGCGCCTGCTGCCTTATCTGTGGCAATACAAATGGCGCGTGATGGCCGCCTTGCTTTTCATGGTGGGGGCCAAATTGGCCAATGTGGGTGTGCCATTGCTGCTCAAACAGCTGGTGGATGCCTTGGACCTGCAGCCCGGCGATGCCGGTGCCTTGCTGGTGGTGCCCGTGGGGCTGTTGCTGGCCTATGGTGCGCTGCGTTTTTCGACGTCGCTGTTTACCGAGCTGCGCGATCTGGTGTTTGCCAAGGCGACGCAAGGGGCCTCGCGCTCGATTGCCCTGGCCACTTTCCGCCACCTGCACGCCCTGAGCCTGCGCTTTCACCTGGAGCGCCAGACCGGCGGCATGACGCGCGACATTGAGCGTGGTGTGCGCAGCACCGAGTCGCTGGGCTCGTATTCGCTCTACAGCATCTTGCCCACGCTGATTGAAATGACGCTGGTGCTGGTCATCCTGGCGGTGACCTTCGATGCGGGCTTTGCCGCCATCACTGCCGTGGCGCTGGTGTGCTACATCACGTTCACCGTCAAAGTGACCGAGTGGCGCACGCAGTTTCGTCGTGCGGCCAATGTGCAGGACTCGGCGGCCCACACCAAGGCGGTGGATGCGCTGCTGAACTATGAAACCGTCAAATACTTCAACAACGAGGAATTTGAGGCCCAGCGCTATGACGAGAACCTGCAAGAGTTGCGCCGCGTGCGGCTGAAAAGCCAGCGCACGCTCAGTCTGCTCAATGGCGGGCAGCAGCTCATCATTGCCACGGCATTGGTTGCCATGCTGTGGCGCGCCACGCAAGGCGTGGTGGCGGGTGAGCTGACGCTGGGAGATTTTGTGATGGTCAACGCCTTCATGATTCAGCTTTATATCCCGCTGAACTTTCTGGGCACGCTGTACCGCGAGATCAAGCAAAGCATGGCCGATCTCTCGCGCATGTTCCTGCTCATGGACAAGGAGCGTGAAGTGGCGGACCGCGAAGGCGCACAGCCGTTGCAGTGGCAAGGCCAGCCGGATGTGCGCTTTGAAGATGTGCAGTTTGCCTACGACCCAGCACGCCCCATCTTGAAAGGGCTGAACTTCACCGTGCCCGCAGGCAAGACCGTGGCCGTGGTCGGGGCCTCCGGCGCTGGCAAAAGCACGCTGGCGCGCCTGCTGTACCGTTTTTATGACGTGCAGGGTGGGCGCATCACCATTGCAGGCCAGGACATTCGCAGTGTCACGCAAGACAGCATGCGCCGTGCGATTGGCATCGTGCCGCAGGACACGGTGCTGTTCAACGACAGCGTGGCCTACAACATTGCCTATGGCCGTGCGGGGGCGACGCAGGCCGAAGTGGAAGCCGCAGCCAAGGCCGCGCGCATCCATGACTTCATTGTGTCTACGCCGCAAGGCTACGCCACCAAGGTGGGCGAGCGTGGGCTCAAGCTCTCAGGCGGAGAAAAACAGCGCGTGGCGATTGCGCGCACTTTGCTCAAGGACCCGCCGATTCTGATTTTTGACGAGGCCACCTCGGCACTGGACAGCCAGACCGAACGTGCCATCCAGCAAGAACTGGCCAGTGCGGCCGAGGGCAAGACCACGCTGGTAATCGCCCACCGCCTGTCCACCGTGGTGGATGCCCATGAAATTCTGGTGATGGAGGCGGGCCAGATCATCGAGCGCGGCACCCACACCGCTTTGCTGGCCCAAGGGGGGCGCTATGCCCAAATGTGGGCGCTGCAGCAAAGCACAGAGGACACAGAATAGGCACCTTGCTGCCTCAAGCCTGTACAGGCAGCCCTGCCCGGGCTGCGCCTTCCATGTGGATGTGCCCAGTTCCTGGAACTCCTTATTTCCCCTGTTTCGATAGCTGAAAGCGTTTGCCATGTCTGCCTCCAAGCCTGAATTGCTGGTTTTGCATGTTTTGTCTCCCGAGCACCTGGTGCAGCTGGGACAGCACTTTGCGGTGCATTACGCACCTTCTGCGCCTGAGCGCGCCCAGGCCATTGCCAGCATGGGCGCACGCTTTCATGCCGTGCTGACGGTGGGCGCCGTGGGGCTGACAGCGGCGGAGATCGACGCCATGCCGCAGCTGGGCTGGATTGGTTCCCTGGGCGCGGGGTATGAGAACGTGGACGTGCAGCACGCCAAGGCACGTGGCATTGCCGTGAGCAATGGTGCAGGCACCAACGACCATTGCGTGGCTGACCATGCATTTGGTCTGGTGATTGCCGCGGTGCGTGGCCTGGTGCGTCTGGACAGATGGACCCGCGAAGGCGTGTGGCGCAATGACATTCCCTTGCCACCGAATGTGTCTGGCAAGCGCCTGGGCATTCTGGGGCTGGGCACCATCGGGAAAAAGATTGCGCGCAGGGGCGAAGCGTTCGACATGCCCGTGGGCTACCACAACCGTCAGCCCAAGGCCGACGTGGGTTATGCCTACTTTGACAGTGTCTTGGCCCTGGCGCAGTGGGCCGATGTGCTGGTGGTGGCTACACCCGGAGGTGCAGGCACCCGGCACTTGGTCAATGCCCAGGTGCTTGATGCGCTGGGCCCCCAAGGCTATGTGGTGAATATTGCGCGGGGTTCGGTGGTGGACACGGCTGCACTGGCGGTGGCGCTGCGGGAAGGCCGTCTGGCAGGTGCGGGGCTGGATGTGTATGAAAGCGAGCCACTGCCGCCGGCGGAGCTGCTGGACAGTGATGCCGTGGTGCTGTCCCCACATGTGGCGGGCTGGTCGCCCGAAGCCGTACAAGCCACGGTGGATTTGTTTCTGGCCAATGCCCAGCGCCATTTCGCAGGACAGCCCTTGGTTACTCCGCTCTGACGACCTGCTCCCACCTACACTGGCGGGTTGAGCAGTCCTGACCGCCCCTTGGTGCAGCCATGCGCATGCACCAGCGTGGGTGCACGGTCAGCCTGCTTGCGCAAACAAGAAAACATAACAAGACAAGATGGCAGAGGTGTGACTTGTTCAGTCCCGTGTACTCCAAACATTCCCTCGTTGTGCTGGCGTTCGCTGCGCTGGCTTGGTCGTTCTGGTACAGCAGCGGCTGGCTGGTGCTGTGTGCCGGCCTGGCGCTGTTTTTGTTCGGCATGCAGAACCTGGAGCAAGGCCTCAAAAGCCTAGCGGGTGGCAAGCTGGAGGGCTGGCTGTCAAAAAGCACCGCCACGCCTTTCAAGGGCTTGCTGTTCGGGACGGCTGCCACTTTCGTACTGCAATCCAGCACCCTGGTGTCCTTGCTGACGATTGCGTTTCTGAGTGCGGGCCTGATCACCCTGGTGGGCAGCATCGCCGTGTTGCTGGGTGCCAATCTGGGCGCTACCAGTGGCATTTGGCTGCTGGCCATGGCCGGGCAAAACCTGAGCATGGCGCCGTTGGCCATGCCGCTGCTGGTGTTTGGCGTGCTGCTGGGTTTTGCGGGAGACAAGGGCAAGGCCATCGGACGCTTCTTGCTCGGCATCTCCCTGATCTTTCTGGGGATTGACGAGATCAAGGACGGTTTTTCCAGCTTTGGCGATCTGCGCCTGGATCGCTACAGCGCCGATGGCGTGAAGGGCACATTGCTGTTCATTGCCGTGGGAACGTTAATCACCGTGGTGCTGCAATCCAGCCATGCCACCTTGATGCTGACGCTGGCGGCCCTGGCCAACCAGCAACTGGAGTTGCCACAAGCCTTGGCGATTGCCATCGGCTCGAATGTCGGTTCTGCGGTCTCGACAGGTGTCATGGGCATCATCGGCAGTGCGCGTGTGGGCCAGCGTCTGGCCGTGGCCCATGTGGTGTTTAACTGCACCACGGCAGTCATTGCATTTTTCTTGCTGGCACCCATGACATGGCTGGTGTTGCAGGCCACGGCAGCCATGGGGCTGGGTGAAAACAAGCTGATTCAGCTGGCCATGTTCCATACACTGTTCAATGTCATGGGGGTGGGGGTGTTCTGGCCGTTTCAGCAGCAATTGGCCCAGGCGCTGGAGCGCTGGCTGCCCGATGCCACGGAGCCCAGTGTGCTGATCGACACGCAGACGGAGCAGGCCACCCAGATCACCCGTGCGCGCTACCTCAAACCTGCGGCCTTGCAAACGGTGGAAAGCGCGAGCAAGGCCGTATCGCGCGAGCTGCAGCATCTGGGGCGCCTGGGGCTGGAGGTGGTGGCGCACGCGTTGTATGCCCCTGCGGACATGCGCAGCGAGCTGGTGCGTGAAGACCCCGAGTTGCGCCAGCGCCTGGAGCAGCAGGCCATCAACGCGGATGTGCTCTACAAAACCCACATCAAGGGGGTCTATGCCGACTTGCTGGAATTCATGGGTCGTATGGTGCAGCCCATGGACGCGGCCCAGCAGGACTTTTGGCACAACAGTCAGGTGGCGGCTTTCCAGCTGGTGGATGCGGTCAAGGATGCGCATCGCCTGCAACGCAACATGCACAACTACCTGCAAGGCCCAGCAACCTCGGTGGCGCGCAGCAGCTATCTGGAGTTGCGCCTGCACATGCTGCAAACCTTGCAAGCCTTGCGTGCCCTGAGTGTTTCCGATCTCCCCGAGTCCGAGTGGAGTGCGCAGCTGCAAGCCCTGAATGAAGGCGTGGCGGCGTTTGAAGTCGGTTTCCGCAAGCACCTGTTTGCCGCCATTCGTGCAGAACTGCTTGATAGCCTGACTGTCAGCTCCCTCATGAACGATCTGGGCTTTGCCCAAGGCATCATCCAGGGGCTGCGCCATGTGCTGTTGCTGGGTGAGGGACATGAGGCCGCGCGCCAGCAGCAAATGCTCATGGGAGAGGGGCCGCTGATTCAGTCCGTATAAGCTGGGTGGTCGTCACCCCGTTGCGCATCGCGCTGCATGAAAAAACGGGCCTGACCACCTGGGTCAGACCCGTTGGATGGCATGCGCTGCCCGGGATTACTTCTTGCGCTCGGCAATGGCCTTCTCGGCCATGTCCACCAGATCCGTGCCGATCTGGGGCTTCCACTTGGCATAGACGCTCTGGGTGGCGTCGGCAAACACCTTGCGCTGTTCGGCGCTCAGGTCCACCACTTCCACGCCCAGGGTGCCCAGCTCCTTGATCAATGGTTTGTCAGCCTCTATGGTGCCCTTGCGGGAAATGACGATCTGTTCCTTGGCAGCATCCAGCGCAGCCTGCTTGACGATGGCCTGGTCTTCCGCCGACCAGCTCTTCCACACATCCTTGTTCACCACGTAGATCAGCGGGTCGTTCATGTAGCCCCACAGCGTCATGTATTTCTGCCCCACGGTGTTGAGCTTGGCCGCCATGTAGACGGATACAGGATTTTCCTGACCATCGACCGCGCCACTGGCCATCGCAGGCTGTGCATCGGCCCAGCTCATCTGTGTGGGGTTGGCACCCAGGGCGGTGAAGGTGTCCAGGAACAGGGGCGAGCCGACCACGCGGATCTTCATGCCCTTGAGGTCTTCGGGCTTGGTGATGGGACGCTTGGAATTGGAGATTTCGCGGTAGCCATTCTCGCCCCATGCCAGTGGCAATACACCGGCCTTGTCGATGGTCTTGAAGATTTCCTCGCCCACCTGACCCTGCACCACGGCATCCACCGCCGCGTAGTCAGGGAACAGGAAGGGCAGCGAGAACAGGTTCAGTGCTTTCACCTGGGGCGACCAGTTGATGGTCGAACCCACGGCCATGTCAATCACGCCCTGGCGGATGGCGCTGAACTCGCGTGTCTGGGCGCCTTGAACCAGCGAAGTGCCGGGATACAGCTTGATGTTGATGCGGCCATTGGTACGTTCGCGCACTTTGTTGGCCCAGATTTCCGCACCCTGGCCCCAGGGGAAGGCCGTGCCCAGCACGACGGACAGGCGGTATTCATTCTTGTAGCCCGCGGGCACTTGGGCGTGAGCGGCTGGCAGGCCCAAAGCCACCAAAGCGGCAGCGGAAGCAGTGGCCTTCAAAAAGGTGCGAACTTGCATGGTTTGTCTCCTCTGGGGAATGGTTGTTGAAAACGAACGCAGGAACATCAGTAGCCCAGTTTGGCGGGAAGCCACAGGGCCAATTGCGGGAAGGCAATGACCAGCAGCATGACGGCAAACATGGCAATCAGCATCGGGATTACCCAACGGATGGTGGATTCCATCTGCACATTGGCAATACGGCAGGACACCATCAGATTCACAGCCAGCGGCGGGGTGAACTGGCCCAGTGCCACCTTCAGCGTCAGCAGCACGCCGAACCAGACCGGGTCCCAGCCGTAGTGGTTCATGATGGGCAGCAGCAGGGGCACAAAGATCAGAAAGATGGAGATGCCGTCCAGAAACATGCCGACAGTGATCAGCAGCAAGATGAGCAGGATCAGCACGCCATATTCGCCCAGACCGGAATGCACGATGGCATTGGCCACGGGGTCAATCACGCCGAGGGTGGACAGCGAGAAGGCAAAAATGCCGGCCAGCGACACAACCAGCAGGATCACGGCAGACAGCTCGCCGGCCTCGCGCAAGATGGTGAACAGATCACGTACCTTGATCGTGCGATGGATGCACATGCCCACAAACAGGCCGTAGAACACGGCGACGACGGCGGCCTCGGTCGGGGTGAACCAGCCCGCGCGCATGCCGCCCAGAATCAGGACGGGAGCGGACAGGCCCCAGATGGCTTCCTTGAAACTTTTCCACAGCGGAGGGCGGGGCAGGGACGATTCCAGATG
>JAEYRT010000299.1 GCA_023435325.1 Pseudomonadota bacterium
GCTGTATCTTGTTAAAGATGCTTTGAAGAACCTTCTCTTCAAATCTCGCTCGCTGCGATCAGCGAAGCCTTGTATTGTATCAGAATTTTCAACCCAAAAAAATTTTGGAAAATTCTTTTCTTGCTTCCTACCAAAAATAAAGAAGCTCTAGGGAGCTTCTTTATTGCATTTGGCGGAAACGGAGGGATTCGAACCCTCGATGAGGCTCTACACCCCATACTCCTTTAGCAGGGGAGCACCTTCGGCCACTCGGTCACGTTTCCAGCAATAACGCTATTGTAAGCAGAATTTTTGGCACTTTCGGCAAAACAGCAAAGTTTCTTGCAATTTTTCGATCGCCACTGCAGCAACAGCTTTCACAAAAAGAAAAGCCCGCTGGTGCGGGCTTTGACATTTGGCGGAAACGGAGGGATTCGAACCCTCGATGAGGCTCTACACCCCATACTCCCTTAGCAGGGGAGCACCTTCGGCCACTCGGTCACGTTTCCAAAGAAGCTGCGATTTTAAATCAGCTTTTTCATGCTTGCGGCAAAGCGAGCCCACTGCCGGCAATTATTCGCTCTTGTCCAGACCGAAAGCGGTGTGCAGTGCACGCACGGCCAGCTCCAGGTACTTCTCGTCGATGACTACCGAAGTCTTGATTTCAGAAGTGGAGATCATCTGGATATTGACGTTTTCCTGGCTCAGTGCGCGGAACATGGTGGAGGCCACACCCACATGGCTGCGCATGCCGATACCCACGATGCTGACCTTGGCGATGTTGGGGTTGCCGACCACTTCATCGGCGCCCAATGCAGGCACGACTTTTTCGCGCAGCAGTTCGATGGCACGCTGATAGTCACCTTGGTTCACGGTGAAGGAAAAGTCGGTCTTACCTTCCTTGGAGATGTTCTGAATGATCACATCGACTTCGATGTTGGCATCCGCCACAGGGCCCAGGATGGCAGCAGCAATGCCGGGGGTGTCGGGCACGCCGAGCACAGAGATCTTGGCTTCACCACGGTTGAACGCGATGCCAGAAACGACGGCCTTTTCCATTTTTTCGTCTTCCTCAAAAGTAATCAGCGTGCCGGACTTGGCTTCTTCTGCCAAATCGATGTCCCAAGGTGTGAAGCTTGAGAGCACACGCATGGGCACTTTGTATTTACCAGCAAATTCGACCGAGCGGATCTGCAGCACCTTGGAGCCCAGGCTGGCCATTTCCAGCATTTCTTCAAAGCTCACGGTACCCAGACGCTTGGCAGCGGGCACGACGCGGGGATCGGTGGTGTAGACGCCATCCACATCGGTATAGATCAGGCACTCATCGGCCTTCATGGCCGCAGCCACGGCAACTGCCGAGGTGTCGGACCCACCACGACCCAGCGTTGTGATGTTGCCCTCTGGATCAATGCCCTGGAAGCCCGTGATGATGACCACGCGGCCAGCATCGAGATCCTTGCGCACACGGGCATCGTCGATGGACTCGATGCGTGCCTTGGTGTAGCTGCTGTCGGTGCGCACAGGCACTTGCCAGCCGGCATAGCTCACGGCATCCATGCCTTCGGCTTGCAGGGCAATCGCCAACAGTGCGGAAGATGCTTGCTCGCCGGTGGCGGCCAGCATGTCCAGCTCACGGTAGTACGAATTTTTGGCTGCGCTGGGTGCCAGTTCGCTGGCCAGACCCAGCAAACGATTGGTTTCGCCACTCATGGCGCTAGGGACCACCACCATCTGGTGACCGGCCCGAGCCCACTTGGCCACACGCTTGGCAACATTGCGGATGCGCTCGGGTGAGCCCATCGAGGTGCCGCCGTATTTATGAACGATCAGTGCCATTGGATATAGGGTGACGAAACTGCTTGGCACGGCGCTGTTGGTACAAGGCGTGTTTTGGCGCGCCGCCGGTTTTCGTACTCAAAATTTAGGACCAAAACTCAGGGATTGTACCAACTGAGATAAGGACCTTTTCTTACGGCAAACCCGTAGCCCAGCTTGCAATGGATCTGATGTCCGCGTGTTCTGCACGCCTGGATAAGCTTTTGCAACTCACGCAATTGCGCTTCCGTGGGCGTGATGCCATGTGTCTGCAACAACCAGTACCGCAGCACATTGGCCTGACGCGGCATGCTCAGCTGCTGCAAGGCTTGAATGGCCGGCGGCACGCCCACAGTCTGCAAATCCAGCTGTGCCAGCTCCTGCTGCAACTGTTTGGCCTGTGCTGCATGGCGGCAGCTGCGGGCAAACGTATCTCTGAATTGCGGAAAAACCGCCTCGAGCACCGGCAGCAGTTGCAAGCGAATGCGATTGCGCGTGTAGCAGGCATCGGCGTTGGTCGGATCGTCCACCCAGTCTTTGCCCAGCGCCTGCAGCCAGCCACGAATATCCGGAGCTGCTACGTCCAGCAAGGGGCGATACCACTCCATGCCAGCACGCTGCCAGTGGGCCGACATGGCAGCCAGACCCGCCACCCCTGCCCCGCGCGACAGGGCCAGCAGCAGGGTTTCGATCTGGTCGTCGGCATGCTGGGCCAGGGCCATGCTGGCCATGGGGCGCTCGAATGCAGTTTTCGCCTGTGTGGTCAAAGCAGCATAGCGATGGCGACGTGCCGCATCCTCCGGGCTTTGGCCTGCCTGGTGGCGGGCATCAACGTGCGCCACAGCCAGAGGCACTTGCAGTGCCGCACAAGTGGTCCGGCAATGCGCTTCAAAGGCATCGGCCGCAGCCTGCAAACCATGGTGGACATGGATGGCGTAGACCTGCCCCGGCCAGCGCTGCGCACAGGCGTGCAGCAGCGCACTGGAATCTGCACCACCGCTATAGGCCACAGCCACGGGCAGGGCCGGTGCAAACGTTTGCATGGCTTGATCGACCGAGAGCGTCACTGGCGTCCTTCCAAAACCATAGCTGCTATCGCTTTACCACCAACAGTTTCAAATATAAAAATATCTGAAAATGTTGATACATCAGCGCAAGAAGCTATCTTTATAGACAGATAGCTTTACCCTGCTTCAATACCCAATACAAATGGCCCCGCAGGGCCATTCCGTGTTTCAGTCTCTGGCAACGCAGCTGGCACCAAGCCAGCCACGAGGCTTAACTGGCCTTGGTGTCGTTGAAACGACCGTAGCTTTGCAGGCGTTCGTAGCGACGGTCCTGCAGCTCCTTGGGCTTCAGGTCCGAAAGCTGGCGCCATGCATCGCCCAGCGCACGCTTGAGCAGGCTGCCCATGTGCTTGTGGTCACGGTGCGCGCCACCCACGGGTTCGTTCACGATCTTGTCCACCATGCCCAACGCCTTCAGGCGGTGCGCGGTGATGCCCATGGCTTCGGCAGCCAGTTCGGCCTTTTCGCCGGTCTTCCACATAATGGATGCGCAACCTTCAGGGCTGATCACGGAATAGACGGAGTACTGCAGCATCAGCACCTGGTCAGCCACGGAAATCGCCAGTGCGCCGCCCGAGCCACCCTCACCGATGATGGTGGTGATGATGGGGGTCTGCAGTTGCGCCATTTCATAAATGTTGCGGCCAATGGCTTCAGACTGGCTGCGCTCTTCGGCGTCAATGCCGGGGAAGGCACCGGGCGTGTCGACAAAGGTGAACACGGGCAGCTTGAACTTCTCGGCCGTCTTCATCAGACGCAGCGCCTTGCGGTATCCCTCGGGCTTGGTCATGCCAAAGTTGCGCAGTGCACGCTCCTTGGTGTCGCGCCCCTTCTGATGACCGATGACCATGCAAGGCTGACCATTGAAGCGCGCCAAGCCACCGACGATGGACTTGTCATCCGCGAAGTGGCGATCACCGTGCATTTCGACAAAATCGGTGAAGCACTCGCGCACGTAGTCGAGCGTGTAGGGACGCTCGGGATGGCGGGCAATCTTGGTGATCTGCCAGGGGGTCAGGTCACTGTAGATGTCCTTGGTGAGCTGGCTGCTCTTCTTGCTCAGCTGATCGATCTCTTCAGAGATATCCACTGCATTTTCTGTCTGCACGTAACGCAGTTCTTCGATTTTGGCTTCGAGCTCGGCAATAGGCTGCTCAAAGTCCAGAAAGGTTTTCTTCGCCAAGTTATTTCTCCTTGTCCCGGCCTGCGCGATGGGGCCCAGGAATGTATCAGTAGGCCACAGGCTGCGGGTCGAGCGAGCGCCAAATATACCAAGTTGCCTCAGTGCACCAGGGTTTCCAGGCCTCCGCCACTTCTCGGGCTTCACTGCGACTGACGGGGTCACCCGAGAAATAGCTCTCGCTGATTCCTTTGAGCAGACCCGCATCGTCGAGCGGCAAGACGTTCGGCCGCAGCAGGTAAAAAATCAAAAACATTTCGGCCGTCCAGCGACCAATGCCGCGAATGGCCGTGAGTTCGGCAATGATGGCTTCATCATCCATCTGCGCCCACTCGTGCACGTGCAGACGGTGCTCCGTGAAATGCAGGGCCAAATCCACTAGATAGTCGATTTTGCGCGCTGACAGACCGGCGCCGCGCATGTCGTCCACCTTCAGCAGCAGCACATTGGCAGGCGTAATGTCCGTGAGCAAGGCACTGAAACGCTTCCAGAGGGAGGTCGCAGATTTGACGGAAACCTGCTGCCCCACGATGGAACGCGCCAGCGTGATGAACGGATCACCACGCGTTTGCAGGGCCTCGGCACTGAACTGCGGGATGAGACGGCGCATCACCCGGTCCTTTTTGACCAGATGCTTGCACGCCTCAGCCCAATACGCCGGCGCATGCGCTGGCGGTGTGGGCAATTCTTTGGGGGAGGGAGACATGAAAAACCGCGCACTCAGCAATTACTGAGCGGCCTCCCAGGTTGTGCCCGCGGGCGAATCCTTGAGCACGATGCCCTGCTCCAGCAATTCCTTGCGGATGCGGTCCGCCTCGGCCCAGTTCTTGGCGGCCTTGGCTGCAGCGCGGGCGGCAATCTGCGCTTCGATAGCTGCCGCGTCAACACCTGCCGCTCCAGCTTGCAGGAACTTTTGCGGATCGTCCTGCAGCAGCCCCAGGCAGGCACCGAGGGCCTTGAGTAAGCCGGCCAGCTCGGGCGACTTGGTGCGATTGACTTCTCCTGCCAGATCGAACAGCACCGCCACGGCTTCGGGCGTGCCGAAGTCTTCATCCATGGCAGCCTTAAAGCGTGCGGCGTAAGTGTTGCTCCAGTCAATGTCGACCGCAGCAGGCTGCACCAGACTCAGTGCCGTATACAGGCGCTTCAAGGCGCCACGCGCATCATCCAGATGCACATTGGAGTAATTCAGCGGGCTGCGGTAGTGGCTGCGCACGACAAAGAAACGCACAGTTTCCGCGTCATATTCCTTGAGCACATCGCGGATGGTGAAGAAGTTGCCCAGCGACTTGGACATCTTCTCGTTGTCCACATTGATAAAGCCGTTGTGCATCCATACCTGCGCAAACGGCTGGCCGGTGGCTCCTTCGCTTTGCGCGATTTCGTTTTCGTGGTGGGGAAACTGCAAATCTGCGCCACCGCCATGAATGTCAAAGCTTTCACCCAGCATTTCGCAGCCCATGGCCGAGCATTCAATGTGCCAGCCGGGGCGGCCTTCGCCAAAGGGGCTGGCCCACTTCACATCAGCGGGCTCTTCGGGTTTGGACGACTTCCACAGCACAAAGTCCAGCGGGTCATGTTTGCCGTCTTGCACAGCCACGCGCTCACCAGCATTCAATTCATCCAGCGACTTGCCAGAGAGCTTGCCGTAGCCGGGAAATTTGCGCACGGCAAAGTTCACGTCACCATTTCCTGCCTGGTAAGCCAGACCTTTTTCCTGCAGCGTGCCAATCATCTTGAGCATCTGCGGCACATATTCGGTAGCGCGTGGCTCAAAGGTGGGGCGTTCAATGCCCAGCGCATCGGCATCCTGGTGCAGCGCATCAATCATGCGATCGGTCAGGCTGCGGATGGTTTCGCCGTTTTCCACAGCACGCTTGATGATCTTGTCGTCAATGTCGGTGATGTTGCGCACATAGGTCACCTTCAGACCACTGGCGCGCAACCAGCGCTGCACCACGTCGAAAGCGACCATGGAGCGTGCATGGCCCAAATGGCACAAGTCATAGACCGTCATGCCGCACACATACATGCGGACGTGTCCGGGTTCAAGCGGCGAAAACGCCTCCAATGCACGCGACAGCGTGTTGTAGATACGCAAACTCATGGAGTGTCAGAAACGGAAGATTGGGTGGGAGTGGTGATGCAAGAAAGGCGCCACACAGCCTCCATGCAGCCGGGCCAAGGCCTGCGACAGGTGCAAAGGCGTCCAGCGCCCACACCCCTCAGCTACAATCTTTCGCAGTATAAGCCCGCCGCGCTGGCGTCTCCCGTTGCCCTTGGAAAGCACCTACATGTCTTTTTACCTTCGTCCGCGTTTCTTGTTGCGTCTGCTGGCTCTGTCCGGCTGTTTGCTTGCAGGCGCGGCACAGGCAGACGCGTACGGCGACGTATCGGCGCTGACCCGATCCGGCAAGACGGCTGAAGCCGTTGCCCAAGCCGATCAGTACCTGCAGACCAACAGCCGTGACCCGCAGATGCGCTTTCTGAAAGGCGTGGCGCAATCCAAGGCAGGAGATCTGACTGCCGCCACGCAGACTTTCCAGGCCCTGGTCGAGGAATACCCCGAACTGCCTGAGCCCTACAACAATTTGGCAGTCATCTACGCCAATGACGGACAGCTGGACAAGGCGCGCGGGGCCCTGGAGATGGCTGTGCGCAACAACCCCAATTACGCTGTGGCGCATGAGAACCTGGGCGACATTTATGCCCGCCTGGCCCATGGCGCCTACAACCGGTCACTGCAACTGAATGGCAACAATCGCGCGCTCAAGCTCAAGCTTTCGACATTGACCGAAATGCTGCAGCCATCAGCCACACGTTAAGGGAACCTTGACGCCAGTGCTGACTCGCACCCTTGTGACTGACAGGGCCTGCCGTGCAGGCCTTTGATGTTTTTTGCATTTGCCCTGATGACCCGAGGAGCCCTGCTATGACACTGTCCCGCAGAACCCTGACCCTTTCTTTGGCTGGCGCCTTGCTGGCCAGTACCTCTGGCTTGGCCATGGCGAAAAGCGCTACCAAACCACAAGTGAAGTTCACCACCTCTATGGGTGAATTCGTGGTGGAACTGGATCCCGCCAAGGCCCCCAAAACCGTGGAAAACTTTTTGCAGTACGTGAATGACAAGCACTACGAAGGCACCGTCTTTCACCGTGTGATTGATGGCTTCATGATCCAAGGTGGTGGCTTCACGGCCGACATGCAGCAAAAGCCCACACGTGCGCCCATTCCGCTGGAAGCCAAGAACGGTTTGAAGAACGACCGTTACACGATTGCCATGGCACGCACTGCCAACCCGAATTCGGCAACGTCTCAGTTCTACATCAACGTTGCCAACAACGACATGCTCAATGCCCCCCAGCCTGATGGCCACGGTTATGCCGTGTTTGGCAAGGTGGTGCAGGGGCAGGCCACCATCGACAAAATCCGCACCGTGCCTACGGGCAACCGCGGCATGCACCAGAATGTGCCCACTTCCGCCGTCACCATCACTGCTGCTTCAGTGCTGAAGTGATAGAAACAGCGCCCGATTTATCTTTTTTCAGAAAGCTTTGCCATGAGCAACCCTCAAGTTGAATTGCACGTCACCATCAATGTTGCCGACACTGCCACCCAAGGCGTGATCACCTTGGAGCTGGATGCAGTCAACGCACCCAAGTCGACAGAGAACTTCCTGAACTATGTCAAGAATGACTTCTACAACGGCACCATCTTCCACCGCGTGATCAAGAACTTCATGATCCAAGGTGGTGGCTTTACGGCCGACATGAAGCAAAAGCCCACCAACGACCCTATCGAGAATGAAGCCAAGAACGGTCTGAAGAACGCCAAGTACAGCATCGCCATGGCACGCACCAGCGATCCACACAGCGCAACTGCCCAGTTTTTCATCAACACCGTGGACAACGACTTCCTGAATCACACATCGCCCACAGCCCAAGGCTGGGGCTATGCCGTGTTTGGCAAGGTGGTCAAGGGTGAAGACATCGTGGACGCCATCAAGAAGGTGCGCACCACACGCAAGGGTTTTCACGATGACGTGCCTTTTGACACCGTGGTGATCGACAAGGCCGTGGCCCTGTAATCCACATTGGAGCATGCAACCGTTGGACTCTGCCCTGCAACCAACGGATGTGACTTCGGCCGTGCCTGCCATGCCAGAGCTCATCGCTCCTGCGCACTGGCGCACGGTCGAATTCATTTCCGACCTCCACTTGGACCCCTGCGAACCTGCCACGGTGCAG
>JAEYRT010000303.1 GCA_023435325.1 Pseudomonadota bacterium
GCCACGTGCAGCGTGGCGGTGATCCCACGCCGTTTGACCGGGTGCTGGCCACGCAGTTTGGCCACCATGCGGCGCAACTGATCCTGACGGGGCAGTTCGGTCGCATGGTCACGCTGCGCAACGGTCAGATCGGAAGTGTGGAAATTGCCACAGTGGCCAACACCCAGCGCCGCATTACCTTGGACCATCCCTTGCTGGCCATGGCGCGGGACATCGGCATCTGCCTGGGTCAAGCCAGCTGAAGCCGCAAAGCCCTTTGTCATGAACCATGAGCCATGGCACGGGGCAAGCGTTTGAGGGTATTTTCAATCTCTATTAATTTGTAACAATATAGCGGCCAAGCCTTTATTAATATGGTTTTCAAATATCTTTATTAATTAAAACCCGTTCTTATAAGCGTTAGCTGCTATATTGTTTTTTAATGAGTTAAATGCCTTGGCAGGTTCTACCTACCGTTTATCAATGACTTGCGGGGATTTAATGTAAAAAAATGTTTATTGTGTTGCAGTTCTAGGGTAAGCCCTGTCTAATTTCCCGCAATTGAATCATCTATCCATGCCGTCAGTGCGTTTGCGCTGGGCGGCATTTTTCATTGGGGTTGCAATGCAGTTCAAAAATTTGTCGGTGGCCAAAAAGATTTGGCTCCTGATGCTCGTGGTCATGGGTGCCATGTTGGCGACGGGTCTTTCAATGACCGGCTACATGAATCAGTTGGAGGCCAAGTTGCGCGCCGACATTCAGGATATGGATGAACGCATTCGTGTGGTGGTGGAGCTGCGCGGCACCATTGAGACGGCCGCAAGCTTTTTGATCGCCAGCAATATGGCGCAGGATGCGGACTCCATGGCTTTCTTTCAGAGCAAGTTCAAGGAAACCAGTGCCAGAACCGAGTCGCTGATCCAAGACACCGGCAGCCGCCTGGTCACGCCCGAAGGCAAGGCCTTGTTTGAGCGCATTCAGCAAAAGCGCGCAGATCTCAACGTGGTAGCTGAAAAGATCAGCACAGAACGCCGCAACGATGGGGACGTGGTCGCCATGGTCAGGGCCGAGTTGCTGCCCGCCGTGCAAGGTTTCATGGATGACATGAATACTCTGGTGGGGCTGCAGGAAAAGCTGCTAAGTAACGCCATGGTGCAAAGCGAGAATTCCCGTTCCAGCGCCATGATGCTGGGTGGACTGGTACTGGCTTTGGTGGTGATCGCAGGCTTGCTGCTGTCAGCGTGGCTGATTCGCCAGATGACCTTGCCACTGGTGCAGGCCGTGGAGTTGGCCAACAGCATTGCAGGCGGGGACTTGACCCGCAATGTGCACGATGACCGCAAAGACGAGCTGGGGCAGCTGCTGCGCAGCCTCAATGCCATGACGCAAAAGCTGCGTGCAGTGGTGGGTGAAGTACGCAATGGTGTGGATTCGGTGTCTTCGGCGGCCAGCCAGATCGCTTCGGGCAACCAGGACCTGTCGGCGCGTACCGAGCAGACAGCGGCCAATCTGGAAGAAACCGCAGCCAGCGTCGAGGAGCTGACCGCCACCGTGACCCAATCCGCGGATACGGCCCGTCAGGCCAACCAGCTGGCAGTCACGGCGGTGCAGGCGGCAGAGCGTGGCGGGGAAGTGGTGAATCAGGTGGTCATGAGCATGGACCAGATCAACACATCCAGCCGCAAGATTGGCGACATCATTGGCGTGATCGACGGTATTGCCTTCCAGACCAACATCTTGGCGCTGAACGCCGCTGTGGAAGCCGCGCGTGCCGGTGAGCAAGGCCGTGGTTTTGCCGTGGTGGCCGGGGAAGTGCGCAGCCTGGCTGGCCGCAGTGCGGAAGCGGCCAAGGAGATCAAAGCCCTCATCAGTACCAGCGTAAGCAACGTCGATCTGGGTGCCGAGCAAGTGGCGCAGGCCGGAGAAAGCATGCAGGAGATTGTGGCCAGCGTGCGCCGCGTGACGGATTTGATTGGCGAAATCACGGCGTCTGCCAACGAGCAGCGCGACGGCATTGCGCAGGTCAATCAGGCCGTGAGCAACCTCGACCAGATGACGCAGCAAAACGCGGCCCTGGTGGAAGAGTCCAGCGCTGCGGCGACCGCAATGAATGACCAGGCCCAGCGTCTGGCGCAGGTGGTGGCAGTATTCAACGTGGGGCAAAGCACTGCGGTGGCTGCGCCGGCCAAGCGTCCGGTACAGCCTGCATCGCCAGCTGCAGTGCAAACTGCCGCTGCCAAGCCGGTGGCCGCAGCGCCTGCACCACGTCCCGTGAAGACGGCCAGCAAGCCTGCAGCGCCTGCGGTGACATCGGCACCGCAAAAATTGCTGCAGCCGGAGCCACTGAGCAGCAAAAAAACTGCCGACAACGAGGATGATTGGGAAACCTTTTAAGGCTTTGTGACGTTTGGTAACCAGGGAGCCCTTTGCGGCTCCTTTTTTTATGCACAAAATACGAATAAAGCGCTTATATATTCAGCGTTAGTAGCTATAAAAATATTTGAAAGCCCAGCATGGATCGACATGAAGAAGCGGTGATGCAGTTTTTGACGGCCAACGGCGACACCTTTGTTGCCCCGCAGTATGAAGTGGCCGCAGGCTGGATGTGCCCCAGCTTCGTGGCGCTGCGCCCTGCCAAAAAACAGGTGTGGGTGGTGACCGTTTCCGCCTCGGGCTACCCGCTGGGCTTGGTAGACCGGATCAACCAGCGGGTCGAGAAATGGTATGCCCCGCTGCTGGAGCAGTTGCAGCGCCTGCAAGTGGTGGGCAATGACTGGCACATCGGTCTGCTGGTCTTTGTGCGCGATGACCAGATGGACTGGCTTCGCGGCCGCATCCAGGATGCGGCCGGTGTGCACGTGCTGAGTCTGGAAACCGCCAGCAGTCCATGGACCTGGCATGGCAGCGTGTGGACGGAAGAGGCGGACTTTGGCGTGTCCGCCATTCCCCGCAAAGATGGCGGGGCGGCATCGTCCCCCGGTCAGGCATCGACCACGCATTAAATCAGCGCCATCCCCTTCGAGAAGTATTGACTGTGCCTTGAGCGTTCACCGCCCAGTGCCGGCCCCTGCGCCAGATTTCCGCGCGCTCGGGCCCTCAGGCAGAAACGGAGCTTGTCAGGGCTGGCTGCGGCAGGGTCTGAAAGGCACTGGCACTGCGCAGCAACCCCTGTGACTGGTTTTGCAGACTGTGGGCGGCAGCGCTCATTTCCTCGACCAATGCGGCATTGTGCTGGGTGCCCTGGTCGATGTGGGCCAGGGCGCTGCCCATCTCCTGCATGCCAAGGCTTTGTTGCTGGCTGGCGTGGGCAATCTCTTGCACCAGACGGGTGACGCGGTGGATGGTTGCTTCCACCCCCTGCATGGTGTTGCCAGTGCGTTGCGCCTGCTGCACACCGGTTTGCACGCGGTGGCTGCTGTGGGTGATGAGTTGCTTGATTTCCTTGGCTGCCTCGGCGCTGCGTTGGGCCAGTGAACGCACCTCACCGGCCACCACGGCAAAGCCACGGCCTTGCTCGCCTGCACGGGCGGCTTCCACGGCGGCGTTCAGCGCCAGGATATTGGTCTGAAAGGCGATGCTGTCGATCACGCCAATGATGTCGCCAATCTTTTGGCTGCTGGCCTCGATGTCCTGCATGGTCTGTACCAGCTGCAGCATGTCGCTGTGGCCAGCTGTCGCCACTTGGCTGGCCTCTTGTGCGAAGCCCAGGGCATGTTGGGCGTTCTGGGCATTTTGCTGCACGTTGCCCACCAGGTTTTCCATGCTGGCATTGCTTTGCTGCAAGGCACTGGCCTGGCTTTCCGTGCGGCGCGACAGGTCTTGAT
Source organism: Pseudomonadota bacterium (assembly GCA_023435325.1). GTDB lineage: Bacteria > Pseudomonadota > Gammaproteobacteria > Burkholderiales > Burkholderiaceae_C > Comamonas. The sequence goes on from JAEYRT010000303.1 coordinate 3,804, forward strand.
TGCCACCGGCAATCTGGGCGCTGGCGGTGGCCACTTGTTCGGCATCACTGCGCACCTGCAGCACCAGTTGGGACAATTGGCTTTGCATGGTGTGCATGGCACGCATCAGGTCGCCGATTTCATTGTGACCTGCCGCGCTGATGCGCTGGCGCAAGTCCCCGCTGGCAATGCGCTCGGCCACTTCTGCGGCGTGTGTCAGCGGCCGGGTAATACGGCGGCTGTAAACCATGCTGGCAGCCGCACCCAAGGCGAAGACCAGCAGACAGATGCCCAGGCTGAGCCAGCGTGCCCGCTGCGCCATGGCCTGTGCCTGCCGGGCCAGGGCGGCGCTGTCCGCGGCAATGTGCTGGGCGGTTTGTTCCAGCAAATCAGAGGCTTCGCGGTCAATGCCGCGCACCTTCTGATCGCCTGCATGTGGATCATGCCCGCTGGCGATAAAGCTGCGCAATCCCTCGCGGTAGGCGGTGCCCATCTGGCGGTGCGATTGCTGGAAACGCTCCAGCGTCTGACGGGCCGTGCCAGGTGCCAGCTGTGACAGCAGCTCCTGGCCATGCCGTTGAATGGACTGTTCCTGCGCTTCAAATGCCTGCCAGTAGCGCTGCTGTTCAGCGCTGTCATGGCCGCGCAGCAGCACATTCTTCCATTCCTGGGCCTGCAGCTTGAAATCATTGAGCAGCTGATTGGTCAGCCGCTCATGGTTCATGTGCTGGGCAACGTCTGCGTCGTACAGCGACAAAGCCTGCTGCTGACGCATCAAGCCAAACAGGGCCGCGCAGAGCATCAGCAGCAGGGCGCCAGCCATGAACAAGGGAAGCTGGTAGCGGAGTTTCATAAGTGCATCAATCAAAAACAGGGAGCGGTTTTCCCTGGATATGCAGCACACTGAATCCAGAGCAAGCAGCGGAATCCGGTGTTTTATCTCTGTTTGGTGAAGTGCTGAAGACAGCCCAGGGATTGTGCATTTTTCCTAGGGTTTATATGGATCCTATGATGTCGCCTGCGCGTGATGCACACCTTCCTTCTCTTTATTTGTTGAAGCTTTGATATGACCACCCTTGGAACGCCCTTGTCCCCCAATGCCACCAAAGTCATGCTGCTAGGCAGCGGTGAGCTGGGTAAAGAAGTCTTGATTGCCCTGCAGCGCCTGGGGGTGGAGACCATTGCGGTGGACCGCTATGACCATGCTCCGGGGCAGCAGGTGGCCCATCATGCACGTACCATCACCATGAGTGATCCGGCGCAGCTCAAGGCGCTGATCGAAGAGGTCAAGCCTGATGTGGTGGTGCCTGAAATTGAAGCCATTGCCACGCCCATGCTGGAAGCGCTGGAAGCCGCCGGTGTCGTGACCGTGGTGCCCACGGCACGAGCGACACGGCTGACCATGGACCGCGAAGGCATTCGCCGCCTGGCGGCCGAAACCCTGGGACTGCCTACCAGCCCTTACCGTTTTTGCGATTCGCTGGAGGAATTGCAGGCCGCCATCGACGGCACTGACGGGCAGTCTGCAATTGGCTACCCCTGCGTGGTCAAACCGGTGATGAGCAGCTCGGGCAAAGGCCAGAGCAAGATCGACACGGCAGCCGATGTGGCCACCGCCTGGGACTACGCCATGGCAGGCGGGCGTGTGGCCAAGGGGCGTGTGATTGTGGAGGGCTTCATCGACTTCGACTATGAAATTACCCAGCTGACCGTGCGTGCCAAGGGCCAGGATGGGCAGATTGCAACGCATTTCTGTGACCCCGTGGGTCATATCCAGCAAGCGGGTGACTATGTGGAAAGCTGGCAGCCTCACCCCATGCATCCGGTGGCACTGGAAAAGTCACGCCAGATTGCCAAGGCTGTGACGGATGACCTGGGCGGCCTGGGCCTGTTTGGGGTGGAGCTGTTCGTCAAGGGCGAGCAGGTGTGGTTCAGCGAAGTCTCACCGCGTCCACATGACACGGGACTGGTCACGTTGTGCACGCAGTGGCAAAGCGAGTTTGAATTGCATGCACGCGCCATTTTGGGTCTGCCTGTCGATGCCAGCCTGCGCAATCCGGGCGCCAGCGCGGTGATCTATGGCGGCCAGGATGCTGAAGGCCTGGTGTTCGATGGGGTAGACGAAGCTCTGGCGATTCCCGGCACCGATCTGCGTCTGTTTGGCAAGCCTGAAGCCTTTGTGAAGCGCCGCATGGGCGTGGCCCTGGCGCGTGCCGCCGATACGGATACCGCACGCGCAAATGCCAAGCTGGCGGCCAGCAAGGTCAAGCCCCGCAAGCCCTGACACCAAGGCCGAGGCGTCTGGCAGGGCCAAGCAGGCCCACAAAGACATAAAAAAACGCTGCTTTCGAAGCAGCGTTTTTTGTTGGTACACCTGCTTTCAGGGAAAGGTCGGCGTCTTGGGTGCTGGCGTGGGAGCGGACGCTGCGGGAGCCGCAGCGGGTGCAGTCAACTCTGGTGTGGGGTGGAGCTTGTCTGCCGGCACAGGAGTGCCTGCACGCCAGCGGCGCACCAGGCGCTGGAAGATCAGCGCATTGGGAATTTGTATCAGGGTGCCCGGTGCAGGGGCGGTCGCATCTTCCAGGGTGGTGTAGAGCAGGTTGATGTCCACCACGCGCCCCAGTGCGCCGGGCTTGTCGGCTGTATCCAGGATTTCGATGTGATCGCCCACGCGGAAGGGGCCAACCGTGAAGATCAGGAAAGCGCAGAACAGGTTGGACAGCACACTCCAGGCGGCAAAAAATGCCACGGCACCTACGGTGGCAAAACCCGTGAAGGCCGACCACAGCACGCTGGCAGACACGCCCAGGCGTTCCAGTATCAACAGGACAGCGCCTGCAATGATGATCCAGCGCACCACGGCATGGACCGGCATAAGCAGCTCATGCGGAAACTCATAGTGCTGGCTGGCGCGCTTGATCACGCGTTTGAACAAACGATGCAGCAGCCAGGCCACAAAAATGATGAGCAGGATTTGCAGGACTGGGACGGCCACTTCCAGCCAGTCCTGCATCCAGAGCGGCAAGCGGTTACGCAAGCCTGCGAAGCGATCAATCAGGGTCACAGGTGATAAGTCCAAGGCAGTTGTCTTTCTTGCAATACTAACCAAGCTGTGTGGGGCATCTGGTGCTTCATGTTGTTACATCGAAAAGCAAAAGGGACCCGCAGGTCCCTTTGGTGTGCAGCGTTGGCAGTCATTACCCCTGCTCACGGCGCAAGGCCGGGAACAAGATGACGTCGCGGATGCTGGCGCTGTCGGTCAACAGCATCAGCAGGCGGTCGATACCGATACCGCAGCCGCCGGTGGGAGGCATGCCGTATTCCAGTGCGCGCACGAAATCGTGGTCGAAGTACATGGCTTCATCGTCGCCACCGTCCTTGGCTTCGACCTGGGCGTTGAAACGGGCAGCCTGGTCTTCGGCGTCGTTCAGCTCCGAGAAGCCATTGCCGAATTCGCGGCCGGTGATGTACAGCTCGAAACGCTCGGTCACTTCAGGGCGCTCGTCGTTGGCGCGTGCCAGCGGCGAGATTTCGGTGGGGTGCTCCATGATGAACGTGGGGTTCCACAGCTTCTCTTCCACCACTTCCTCAAAGTACAGCACTTGCAGGCTGGCCAGCGAACGTGTGGACAGCTTGTCCTTTTCCTCGTTCATGCCCAGCTTCTTGAGGGCGTTGATCAGCCAGTCGCGGTTGGCCACGTTGTCACCGGCTTCGGTGTACTTGACGATGGCTTCAGGAATGGTCAGGCGCTCGAAGGGCTTGGTCAGGTCCACAGGCTTGCCGCCATAGGTGCACTCCAGCGTGCCCACAGCCTTCATGGCGGCGTCGCGGATCAGCTGCTCGGTGTAGTCCATCAGGTCCTGGTAGTTCCAGTAGGCCGCGTAGAACTCCATCATGGTGAACTCGGGGTTGTGGCGTACCGAGATACCTTCGTTGCGGAAGTTGCGGTTGATTTCGAACACGCGCTCGAAGCCGCCCACGATCAGGCGCTTCAGATGCAGCTCGGGCGCAATGCGCAGGTACATTTCCTGGTCCAGCGCATTGTGGTGGGTGACGAAAGGCTTGGCGTTGGCGCCGCCAGGAATGGGGTGCAGCATGGGCGTTTCCACTTCCAGGAAGCCGTGCTCGACCATGAAGTCGCGGATGCCAGCCACGGCCTTGGAACGGGCCACGAAGCGCTTGCGGGCGTCCTCGTTCATCATCAGGTCCACATAACGCTGGCGCACCTTTTGCTCAGGGTCGGCCATGCCGTGGAACTTGTCGGGCATGGGGCGCAGGCTCTTGGTGAGCAGACGGATCTTGCTGGCCTTGATCGACAGCTCGCCGGTCTTGGTCTTCATCAGCGTGCCTTCGACGGCGATGATGTCGCCCAGGTCCCACTTCTTGAAGTCGGCGTAAACCTCTTCGCCCACGGCGTCGCGCGTCACATAGGCCTGGATGCGGCCGGTGGCATCTTGCACCGTGGCAAAGCTGGCCTTGCCCATGACGCGCTTGAGCATCATGCGGCCGCCCACGGACACCGTGGCACCTTCGGCTTCCAGTGCTTCGGCGTCCTTTTCGCCATGAGCCTCGATCAACGGTTGGGCGCGGTCAGCGGGCTTGAAGTCGTTGGGGAATGCAACGCCGCCGTTGGCCTTGGCAGATTCGCGCAAGGCTTTCAGTTTTTCGCGGCGCTCAGCGATGAGTTTGTTTTCGTCTTGAGGGGCAGCTTGCTCAGCTGCAGGAATATTTTGTGGTTCAGACATGGGTGAGCGCAGCGCTAGGGCTGGTAAGACAAGCCAAAACCGGAGATTTTAGTTTTTTTGAACATGTTGAGCATGAAGTCAAGCCAAACCCAGGAGGAAGTCGGCAAAAGTCAAAGACAAAACAGCAGAGTTGTATAAAAAATGAGCTGCAAGCGCTTGTATTTCAATGATTTCAGATGAGAAACTATCTGAAAACCTTATCCATCAAGTGCTGGATGCTTCGGTTTTTCTGCTTCAGGACAGGATGCCCGCATCCACCAGGGCATCCGTGACCAGTTCCAGACGCAGCAAAGGGCTGTTCAGCTCCAGCAGCTGCAGCTGGTGCTGCAAGCTCATGGGCAGCAGCTCGCACCAGCGGTTGGCCACCCAGCCGCAGTCGGCAAACTCCCTGTCAGCGATCGCTTCCATGCTGCGCCGTGGCTGCTTGTGCAGCACATGGCGCAAGGCCTTGGCAACGTGGCTCAGGTCCGGAGGAATGGCGCAAGCAGTGTCTGCAGGCATCAGCTCTACGTCGGCCAACCACAGGTTGCTTTCGATCCTGTGCGTCGCCATCACCTGAAAGCGCTCATGCCCCGTGCATTCGATCAGCTCCAGGCCGGTGCTCAAAGGCGTCACGCGGTCAATGAAGGCAATGGTGCCTGCCGGGTGAAAAACCACCTCGTCTGCTGCATCGCTGGCCACTTCCTTTCCACTGAGCAAGGTGACGACACCGAACGGTGCTCCGTGCTCACGGCAGCTGTGCACCATGCTGCGATAACGTGGCTCGAAGATCCGCAGCGGCAGATAGCCTTGAGGAAAAAGCACGGCATGCAGCGGAAAAATTGGCAAAGAAGACAGTCTGTGCGGTGTGTTCATGTGTGCAGCGATTCGTCCGCTGGCTATGATGGCTGGCTGCATGTGGTGCAAGCGTAGGCTGATACCGCGCCAGCCTGCATGCGGGGTGTTTTTAACGGCGTAGTGCTCAACCTTATCGAACTACATGATTGTTCAAATTCTTCAATTCTTGCTGGAAGTGGCCAGCGGCCTGATCGCTGGCGCCTGCCTGCTGCGCATGTACATGCAGGCACAGCGCATCCCCTTCAACAATCCCGTGGGCAAGCTGGTGTTTGCGCTGTCTGACTGGATCGTCATGCCGCTGCGCAAAGTCATTCCCAATCGCAGCAAGTACGATCTCTCCAGCCTGGCGGCGGCATTGCTGGTGATGGTGGTGCAGTATGTGCTGCTGTGGCTGCTGATGGGTGCCAGCGGCAACCCCGCCATGGTGCTGGTGCTGGCCCTGTTTGGCCTGCTGCGCATGGTGCTCACTGGCCTGATCGGCATCTTGATCGTCTATGCCATCTTGTCGTGGGTGCAGCCTCACTCGCCGATTGCTGGCATCCTGTACCGCCTGAGCGAACCCGTGCTGCGCCCCTTGCGCAAAGTCATTCCCCTCGTGGGCGGCGTGGATCTGTCTGCGTTGGTGGCAATCATCGGTTTGCAGGTGCTGCTGATGATTCTGGCGAATCTGCAGTTCAGCCTCCTGGGCGGCATGGCGCGGATGATGCTCTGACCGCCTGCATAGCGCCGGTGCGTGCTGTCACCGTGTCATGAAAAAAGCCACCGCATGCGGTGGCTTTTTTGTGTGCAGTGCAGCTTCAGTCCTGCACCACGGCATCTGCAGGCAGGCGCTGCAGCATGGCCAGGGTGGAAGCCACGGTATCGCGCAGTTCGCGGCGATCCACGATCATGTCCACCGCGCCTTTTTCCTTGAGGAACTCCGAGCGCTGGAAGCCTTCGGGCAGCTTGACGCGCACGGTGGTTTCAATCACGCGAGGGCCGGCAAAGCCGATCAGCGCCTTGGGCTCGGCCATCACGATGTCGCCCACGAAGGCAAAGCCTGCAGACACGCCACCCATGGTGGGGTCGGTCAGCACGGAGATATAGGGCAGGCCCTTCTTGGCCAGACGGGTCAGGGCTGCGTTGGTCTTGGCCATTTGCATCAGCGACAACAGGCCTTCCTGCATGCGCGCACCGCCGGTGGCGGTAAAGCACAGGAAGGGCACTTTTTGCTCGATGGCCGTTTCCACGCCGCGCACAAAGCGCTCACCGACCACGGAACCCATGGAGCCGCCCATGAAATCAAATTCAAAACAGGCTGCCACCAGCTCGATGCCCTTGACAGTGCCGCCCATGACCACCAGCGCATCGGTTTCGCCGGTGTTTTCCAAGGCTTCCTTCAGGCGCTGAGGGTATTTGCGGCTGTCCTGGAACTTCAATGGGTCGACCGGAATGACTTCCTGGGCAATTTCGTAGCGGCCTTCGCCATCCAGGAAATGGTTCAGGCGGGCTCGCGCACCAATGCGGTGGTGGTGGCTGCAGGTGGGGCAAACGTTCTGGTTGCTTTCCAGATC
>JAEYRT010000307.1 GCA_023435325.1 Pseudomonadota bacterium
GTTCCAGGGACAGAAAGTGGGCAATGTGCTGTCGGGCGGCAATATCGACCCGCTGCTCCTGGCTGCCATCATCGAGCGTGGCATGGCGCGCTCGGGCCGATTGGCACGCATTCGCGTCAGCGCACGCGATGTGCCCGGCGTTCTGGCCAAAATCACCACCACGGTGGCCGAAGCGGGGGCCAACATTGAGGAAGTGCACCACCAGCGCGCTTTCACCATGCTGGCTGCGCAGAATGTGGAAATCGAGCTGGTGCTGCAAACCCGCAATGCCGAGCACATTGAACAAGTGCTGCAAGCGCTGCGTGCTGCCGGCATGGAAGCGGCGCGCCTCTGACAGCACGCTCAGGGTAAGCCTGTGGTGGCATGCGGGGCGCTCTGCCTAGAATGCAGATTCGCACCGCCTCTGGCGGCCCTGGTTTCAGACTGCTAGCAAGGAGCATGGACCATGACCACACCCCATGAAACGCTTGTGCACGACCCCGCCACACCGCAAGTCCCCGAAGACGCCGTGGAAGCCGTGGTGCCCTACATCCCCGTGGTGATTCCCGCCGTGGGCGCTGCCATGATGTTTTTGCTGGCATTCATTGCCGTGTACATGGCCTGAGCGTCGCCTGCTGCAAAGCGCTTTTCAGTTTTCATTTCGATGCCACCCACCCGGGTGGCTTTTTTGTTGTCCACTCGGAACAATCCAGAGGCGGTGGCGGGCGCATGGAAAAGAATTTTTCGTATGGGTTGCCGGCATAAAAAAACCAGCGCTGCGCGCTGGTTGGCTGTTCAGCGGGCCGCCTGTGCAGCAGCCCGACACCTGCATGCGCCGGTCGTCAGACGCGCATATCGCCGGTTTCCACAAAACGCTGGTGCCAGCTCAGCGCCTCGGTCAGGATGTGGGGCGTGTGCTGTGCGCCCTTGGCGCGTGCACGGTCAAAGTAGTCCTGCAACAGCGGGCGGTAGTCGGGGTGGGCACATTTGTCGATGATGACCTGGGCGCGCTGTTTGGGCGACAGGCCGCGCAGGTCGGCCAAGCCCTGTTCGGTCACGATGATCTGCGTGTCGTGCTCGGTGTGGTCCACGTGCGAGCACATGGGCACGATGCAGCTGATCTTGCCATCCTTGGCCACGGAAGGTGTCACGAAGAACGACAGATAGCCGTTGCGCGCAAAGTCGCCGGAACCACCGATGCCGTTCATCATGCCGGTGCCCATGACGTGGGTGGAGTTGATGTTGCCGTAAATGTCGGCCTCGATCATCGAGTTCATCGCGATGATGCCCAGGCGACGCACCAGTTCGGGGTGGTTGGAGATTTCTTGCGGACGCAGGATGATGCGCTCGCGGTAGAACTCGATGTTGTCCTCGAAGTCCTTGAACGCACCTGCGGACAGCGAGATCGCGGTGGCCGAGGCCTTGCTCATCTTGCCTGCGCGCAGCAGGTCCAGCATGCCGTCCTGCAGCACTTCGGTGAAGCCCAGCAGGTTCTCGAACGGGCCGGTCAGCAGGCCCGCCAGCACGGCGTTGGCCACATTGCCCACGCCCGACTGAATCGGCAGCATTTCCTTGGGCAGGCGGCCCATCTTCATCTCGTGCGCGAGGAAGTCGATGATGGATGCCGCAATGGTGTTGGAGTTGGCATCGGGGGCGGCAAACACGTTGTCGCGATCACCCTTGCCGGTTTCCACGATGGCAATCACCTTGTTGGGATCCACCTTGAGGTATTGCTCCCCAATGCGCTGGTCGGCATTGGTCATGTTGATGGGCATGCGGCGTGGCGGAATGGCCGTGCCGTAGTAGATGTCGTGCATGCCTTCCATCTTCTCGGGGAACTTGGTGTTCACCTCCAGAATGACCTTGTCGGCAATCTCCAGCCAGGTCTTGTTGTTGCCCACGGCGGTGGAGGGAATCAGCAGGCCATCGGGCGTGATGCCCAGCACTTCCACCACGGCAACGTCCATATGGCCCAGGAAGCCGAACCAGGCGTGCTGCGCCACGTGGGACAGGTGCATGTCGATGAAGTCGATCTCGCCGGTATTGATGGCCTTGCGGGCAATCGGGTCGGTATTGAACGGCAGGCGCTGACCCAGGGCATGGGCTTCGGCCATCACTCCGTCGCACTCGGCTGCGGTGGAGGCGCCGGTCCAGACATTGATCTTGTAGGGCTTGCCCTGGGCATGCTCGGCTTTGGCGCGTGCGGCAATGGCCTGGGGCAGGGCCTTGGGGTAGCCGGCGCCGGTAAAGCCACTCATGCCGACGTTGACTCCGTGCGGAATCAGGGCTGCAGCGGCTTCGGCCGACATGATGCGATTATGAAATTGTGGGTAGCGGACGCGGTCTGCCAGGCTCATCGAGGTTTCTCCAACTTTGCAAATAACAAGCGCGCTTCATGGCGCGCTTGGTCTGGGCGGTGCGGCGATGTGCAGAGGACTTATGGATGTCCCAAGCAGTCATGCATGTCAGCATGCTGTCGATGTTGGTGCTTGCATCGCCGATGCCCAATCTCCGGCAAGGATGTTATCAGCGTTAACCCTCGGTTCGTCTGCTGCCCAGCCATGCAATCGCCGGATGGCCGGCTTTGTGCAAAACCAAGGTTTGGTCTGCCTCTGAAGTCTAGGGTTAACCCTAGTCAAAAAACCTAGAGCGTTGGCAGGACATAAAAAAACCAGTCCGTCAAGCGGACTGGTTCGTCAGGCGCACAGCCTGCATGCAGGCTGTGTGTTGCGGAGCCGGGGATTACTGTGCCTTGGCACGGTTGAGCAGTGCGTACAGCAAGATGGCACCAAAGGTGGCGGTACCGATGCCGCCCAGCGCAAATTCGCCGAACTTCAGCGTGAATTCGCCCGTGCCCAGAATCAGGGTGATGGCTGCCACGATCAGGTTCTTGGTGTCCGAGAAGTCCACCTTGTTTTCCACCCAGATCTTGGCGCCTGCAATGGCGATCAGACCGAAGACCACGATGGACACACCACCCATCACCGGCAGCGGAATGGCCTGGATCAGAGCACCGAACTTGGGGCTGAAGCCCAGCAGTACAGCCAGCACGGCGGCCACCAGGAACACCGCGGTGGAGTAGATGCGGGTGGCAGCCATCACGCCGATGTTTTCGGCATAGGTGGTCACGCCGGTGCCGCCTGCACTGCCGGACACCATGGTGGCCACACCGTCACCGATGAAGGCGCGGCCCATGTACTTGTCCATGTCCTTGCCGGTCATGGCGGTCACGGCCTTGATGTGGCCCAGGTTTTCGGCCACCAGGATGATGACCACAGGCACGATCAGCAGCATGGCGTTGGCTTCAAACACTGGGCTGTGGAAGGTCGGCAGACCAAACCAGGCTGCGTTGGCCACACCACTCAAATCCATGGGCTTGCCCAGGCCCATGCCATTGGTCAGTACGGCGTAGATGATGCTGGCCACAATCAGGCCGATCAGAATCAGCAGGCGCTGCAGCATGCCGCGTGTGAACACAGCCACCAGTGCCACGGAGACAAAGGTCACGGCCTGCATCCAGGCGTCAAAGTTGTTGGCTGCCATGTTCTTGACGGGAATCGCCGCCAAGTTCAGACCAATCACGGCGACCACCGCGCCGGTAACGACCGGGGGCATGAAGCGCTCAATCCAGCCCGTACCGACCAGGTGCACAACCACGCCAATGAGGGTGTAAACCAGGCCGCACATGATGATGCCGCCCAGTGCCACGCCAATATTGGCGTTGGCGCCTTGGCCGGCGAAACCGGTGGCTGCAATCACAACACCGATGAAGGCAAAGGAAGAGCCCAGATAGCTGGGCACCTTGCCGCCGGTGATCAGGAAGAAGATCAAGGTGCCGATGCCGCTCATCAGCACGGCCACATTGGGGTCAAAACCCATCAGGATGGGTGCCAGCACGGTTGAGCCGAACATGGCGATCACGTGCTGAATGCCCATCAGGCCAGTCTGGCCCCAGGGCAGACGTTCGTCTGGCCCAATCACGCCGCCGTTTTGCAGGGCGGCAGGGGACTTCTCAGTCCAGGAAAACATTCCCATTTTGTATTGCTCCGTAAAAATTGCTGGCGCGATGTTAGAGGCTTTCCTCCGGGCGCGACACGACCGCATGGCGCACACGCGCTGCCGTGTCAGCTAAGTGGAAGCAGGCTGCGTGCCAGCGTGGTTTTTGCTTGTTTTTATTTTTAGGAGCATCTCGCGCTGGTATTTACTGGATTTGAAAGTGTTTTCCCTTCAAGATCCAGCAAATACGGGCGCTGTCCACTCTTGTTTTAGAGTGAAGATTTTCAGCGGCTGTTGCGCGGAAAAAACGGCGGTCGGGGCAATTGACCGCCCATCACCGTCCAGGGACTGCGTCCGGTGAGCTGGGCCACGATGGCCGCCTTGACCGGGGGCAGGCTGCGCGAAACCCCGATGATGGCCTGCCGCACCAGACGTGGGAGAGGGCGTGCATCGGTGAACAGCTTCACCACCGTATTCGTGCCCTGGAAGATGGGCCAGGCATGGCGGTGGTGGCCTTGGGCGTACGGTGCCAGCACGGCTGCCTTGCCCCAGTCCTGGCCGGCGGTGCGGGCGCTGACAATGCAGGCGGTCAGCCGCTCCATGCCTGACAGGCCGAGATTGAAGCCATGGGCGGTCACCGGGTGCATGCCCACGGCGGCATCGCCCAGCAGGGCAAAGCGCTCGCCGCTGAAGCGGTGGGCATAAGTGGCCACCAGGGGATAGATGTGGCGCTCGCCCGCCAGCTGCATGTCACCCAGCCGGTCCTGGAAATGCTGTTGCACGTGGGCGGCGAAGTCCTCGGGCGACAGCTGCATGAGTTGCTGCGCATCGGCGGAATCGGTGGTCACCACGGCGGAGCACAGCAGCTCGCCGGTTTCCGGGTCAGGCTGCAGCGGCAGGATGGCCAGTGTGCGGTCATAGCCAAAGCACTCGTGGGCTTTTTCTTCATGGGGCTCGGTGTGCGTGAGGCGGCAGACAATCACGCTGCGGCCAAAGTCCGTCATCTGCGTGCCCACTCCCAGCATGCGGCGCACGCTGGAAAAACGGCTGTCTGCCGCGACGACCAGGGGTGCCTTGAGCGGTGCGGCATCCACGCGCACGCCCTGGTCCTCGGTGGTGTAGTGCACCTCGGCGTGGGTGGGGTAGGTGCTGACCTGGGTGACGCGGGCGCCGGTGATGAGCGTGACGCCTTCCGTGGTGCTGGCCACTTCCCAGGCGGTGCGGCGCAGGGCATGGTTGGGCACGATGCGGCCCAGATAGTCCGCGCCGCTGCCAGCGGCCACGATATTCAGCGTGGAGCGTTGGCCTACGGGGCCGTCATGCACGATGGCATCGCGTATGGTGCCGATCTCGTGGTCGTGCAGCCGCGCCCAGCTGCCCAGGCGCTGCAGGGTCTGCACGCTGGGGTGGGTGAGCGCAATTTCACGGCCATCGGGTGCGGGGCGGGCCAGTTGGGTTTCGTTTTGCAGTTCCAGCACCGTGGCTTGCAAGCCCGCGTGGGCCAGGGAGATGGCGAGCGACAGACCGGCAGGACCTGCGCCCACGATAAGGACATCGGTGTTCATGGACATGTGTGCAATCACTGTAAGAGTGGGCCTATTGTGGCCTGTTCTATGGAGCATCTGTGTCAGTGCTGACGGCGGATTGTGCGTCGGTTTACCGCGGACGCGGCTTGTACTGTGTCAATGGCAGAGGTCGGCTCAGCATTAATACCGGGTCAGCGTGCCATTTGCTACCGTTTGTCAATCCGTAGCGTTGACATGGTGCGCAGCACCAGGCCTGCGTAGTCTGTGGACATGACCCAGAGCAGCTCTATTTCTTCCTCCTCCGCTGGCCTGCCCCATACGCGGCGCACTCCCTTGATCCGTCACTACCAGGACTGGCTGGCACAGCAGCAGGGCCTGCGTTTTGACAGCTACGACGCGCTGTGGCGCTGGTCGGTCACGGACCTGAATGGTTTCTGGCAAAGCATCTGGGATTACTTTGACATGCAGTCCCCCACGCCCCACAGCGCGGCATTGGCGCGCAATGTCATGCCGGGAGCTCAGTGGTTCCCAGGTGCACAGGTGAACTATGCCCAGCAGGTGCTGCGCCATGCGGATGCCGCGCACGCCGCCGGCATGCCTGCCGTGATTGCCGAAAACGAACGTGGCGAAGTGCAGGAGCTGAGCTGGCCCGAGCTGCGCCGTCAGGTGGCAGCGCTGGCCCTGCATCTACAGGCACAGGGCGTGCAAAAAGGCGATCGCGTCGCGGCCTATCTGCCCAATATTCCACAGACCATCGTTGCGTTTCTGGCTGTGGCCAGTCTGGGCGGTGTCTGGAGCGTGTGCTCGCCCGACATGGGCACGGCTGCCGTGCTGGACCGTTTCAAGCAGATCGAGCCCAAGGTGCTGATTGCCGTGGACGGTGTGCACTATGCGGGCAAATCCATGGACCGCGGCCAGATCGCCAGCGAGCTGCGCGCCCAGCTGCCTTCGGTGCAGCACATGCTGGTGCTGCGCACGCCGTTTGCCACGCAGCAGGTGGCAGACAGCGCCAGCTGGAGCGATGCCGTGGCGCGCGACGATGCGGCGGTGGCTGCCTTTGCGCCGCAGTGGCTGCCGTTTGACCACCCGCTGTGGATCGTCTATTCCAGCGGCACCACGGGGCTGCCCAAGCCCATCGTTCACGGCCACGGCGGTATCGTGATCGTGGCGCTGGCCATGAAGGCCTTGCACAACGATGTGGGTTGCAGCTATGACCCACGGACCTGGGGTGAGCGTTTCCATTGGTACAGCTCCACGGGCTGGGTGATGTGGAACTCCCAGGTCGCAGGCTTGCTGGGCGGCACCACCTGTGTGATCTATGACGGCAGTCCGGGTGGCAGCAAGGACAAGCCCGATTGGAGTGTGCTGTGGCGCTTTGCCGCTCGCCACAAGGTCAGCAGCTTCGGTGCGGGTGCGGCGTTCTACAGCAACTGCATGAAAGCCGGGGTGGACCTGGCGGCCTGTGGCGATCTGTCTGCCATCACCAGCCTGGGCAGCACGGGGTCGCCGCTGTCTCCCGATGTGCAGGCCTGGGGCACGCAGCAGTTTGCGGCACTGGGTACGCCCGATATCTGGTGGAACAACCTGTCCGGCGGCACCGATTTCTGCGGCGCTTTCATTGGTGGCAATCGCGAGCTGCCGCAGCAGCCCGGTGAGATGCAGTGCCGCATGCTGGGCGCGGCGGTGGAAGCCTGGAACGAGCAGGGCGAACCCGTGGTGGACGCGGTGGGGGAACTGGTCTGCGCCCAGCCCATTCCCTCCATGCCGCTGTATTTCTGGGGGGACGCAGGCAACCAGCGCTACCTGGGCAGCTATTTTGACATGTACCCGGCCGGGCATGGCCGCAAACCTGGTGGCGGTGATGGTCCGGCCGAAATGGGCGGCGTCTGGCGCCATGGCGACTGGCTCAGGGTTGCCAGCCATGGCGGGTGCACCATTTATGGCCGCAGCGATGCGACCATCAATCGACACGGGCTGCGCATGGGTACCAGTGAAATCTACAGCGCTGTCGAGGCCCTGCCCGAGGTGCTGGACAGCATGGTGGTCGATCTGGAGTACCTGGGCCGTGAGAGCTTCATGCCCATGTTCGTGGTGCTGCGCGAAGGTGTGCAGCTGGACGATGCCTTGCGCGACAAGCTCGCAGCCGCCATTCGCCAAGCCCTGTCGCCGCGTTTCGTACCCGATGAAATCGTGCAGGTGGCCGAGATTCCGCGCACCTTGACCGGCAAGAAGCAGGAGCTGCCCATCAAGAAACTGCTGCTGGGCCAGCCACTGGAGAAAGTGGTGAACAAGGACACCATGGCCAATCCGGCCAGCCTGGACTGGTTCGTCGGGTATGCGCAGCAGCACCAGCAGAACGCGCAGCAGGAAAAAGCAGCCCATGCTTGAGCGGGCTTGACCCAGTGCGGGGGCTGGCATGCCATGTGCATGTGGGCATGCATGGCGGCTGTCCCCTTGCTGCGTTGTGTTCAGCCCCTCTTGCATGCCTGTTTGCGCGGGCTTGCGGAGTACACTTAGCGCATTTTGAGTGGCGCCCCTTCATCTAACCGTACCCCCACCATGGCCGTTGACTCGCAGGGCACTGCCCGCTCCAGCTTTGATCTCAAAAGTGCCCAGCTCCCTGTCATGGCCGTCGCTTTGCGGGACACCCAGGTGCATGTGATTGCCTCTGATCTGGCCGAGCGCCTGGCCAGTGACCCCGATTTTTTTGACAACGATCCGGTGCTCATCGACCTGCAGCACGTGCGCGAGAGCACCGACCCCATCGATTTTCCCAAGCTCATCAAGCTGCTGAAAAAGCACCGCACCCTGCCCGTGGCCGTGTGCAACGGTTCGGCCGAGCAGATGGCGGCGGCCCATGATGCCGGCCTGATGCCCGCGCCCGATGCCCACCCGGTGCGCACCAAGGAAGTGGTGCGGGAGGTGGAAGTCATCCGTGAGGTGCCGGTCGAGGTGGTGCGCGAAGTGCCTGCGCCCCCAGCCGACGCCATGATTGTTGACAAACCTTTACGTTCAGGCCAGCAGGTCTATGCCAAAGGTTGTGATCTGATTGTGATGGCCGTCGTGAGCTATGGCGCGGAAGTGATTGCCGATGGCAATGTGCATGTGTACGCACCGCTGCGCGGACGGGCCGTCGCGGGAGCGCGTGGCAATACCGAGGCCCGCATTTTCAGCACCTGCATGGAACCGCAGCTGCTGTCGATTGCGGGCAACTACCGGGCACTGGAAACCGACTTGCCGCAAGACATCGCCGGCAAGCCTGCCCAAGCCCGGCTGGAGGGTGAAAAACTGGTGATTGAACCTTTGCGTTTAGCATAAGACCCCATCGCACCGCCCTTTGAACCTTATCCTCACAAGATTCTTCTCTAAGGAACCCTGCAAACATGGCCAAAATTGTCGTAGTGACCTCCGGTAAAGGTGGCGTTGGCAAGACCACCACGAGTGCAAGTTTTGCTTCTGGTCTTGCGTTGCGCGGCCACAAGACAGCAGTGATCGACTTTGACGTCGGCCTGCGCAATCTGGACCTGATCATGGGCTGCGAACGCCGTGTGGTCTACGACCTGATCAACGTGATCCAGGGTGAGGCCAACCTCAACCAGGCGCTGATCAAGGACAAGCAGTGCGACAACCTGTTCGTGCTGGCGGCCTCGCAGACGCGGGACAAGGAAGCGCTGACGCAGGAAGGCGTGAAGAAAGTCCTGGACGATCTGTCTGCCATGGGCTTTGAATACATCGTCTGCGACTCGCCCGCTGGCATTGAAAGCGGTGCGCTGATGGCCATGCACTACGCGGACGAGGCCCTGGTCACGACCAACCCTGAAGTCTCTTCCGTGCGTGACTCGGACCGCATTCTGGGCATGCTCAGCTCCAAGACAGACAAGGCCATGAACGGCAAGTCGCTCAAGGAGCACTTGCTGATCACGCGCTACAACCCCAACCGGGTGGAAGACGGGCAGATGCTCTCCATCCAGGACATTGAAGACATTTTGCGCATTCCGCTGATCGGTGTGATCCCCGAGTCCGAAACCGTGCTGCAGGCCTCCAACCAGGGGGTGCCGGCGATCCACATGGATGGCTCGGACGTGGCTGAGGCCTACAAGGACGTGGTGTCACGCTTTTTGGGCGAAGACAAGCCCATGCGCTTTACCGAGGCCAACAAGCCGGGTTTCTTTAAACGCATTTTTGGCGGGAGGTAAGCAGCCATGTCCATCATGTCTTTGCTTTTGGGGGAGAAGAAAAAGACGGCTTCTGTGGCCAAAGAGCGGTTGCAAATCATTCTTGCACGTGAGCGCGTGGGCGGCGCGGGCACCCAGCCCGACTATCTGCCGGCGCTGCAGCGTGAACTGATGGCCGTGGTGTCCAAGTATGTCTCCATCAACCCTGAGGACATCAAGGTGCAGCTTGAGCGCCAGGAAAACCTGGAAGTGCTGGAAGTGAAGATCGAATTGCCGGAAGCCGTGCGCTGAGCGCTCGCACCACCATGAAAAAAACCGCAGAGCCTGCTTGCAGGACTGCGGTTTTTTTGTGTCCGGGGTGGAAGCGTTCAGCGCATCTGTCCGCCGTGGTAGAGCAGAGGATCGGCATGCGCGCTGTGGTGGCAGGCCAGCACCTCACCGACCATGATGAGATGGTCACCTTCCAGGTACTGGCTGCGCGCGCGGCATTCGAACGTGGCCAGCACGTCATCCAGCAAGGGCACGCCCTGGGCATTGGGCTGCCATTGCACGCCAGCAAAGCGGTCCACACCACGCTGTGCGAACTGCATGGCCAGGCCCTTTTGGTGATGGGCCAGGACGTGAATGGCGTAGTGGCGGCTTTGTGCAAAGACGGCATAGTTGCCCGTGCTGCAACCCAGGCTCCACAGCACCAGGGGCGGAGCCAGCGATACCGAGTTGAAGGAGCTGACCGTCATGCCCGCCGGACGGCCTGTGGCATCCAGCGTGGTCACCACCGTCACGCCGGAGGCGAACTGGCCCAGGGCATTGCGGAATTCTCGTTCGGTAAAAGCGGGCTGGCACACAGGAGCAGCGAGAGAGGAAGTATTCACAAAAGCGCCGGTCAAAATGGATGGGCAATTATGCAAAGCGCTGAGTAGCGCTGTGTGGGTGGGGCTAATGCAGGAGCCGGGGCGCACTGTCATGGCCGTTTTTCGCGGGACGCGGAGGCATCGCTTTTTTATTTTGATAGCTGCTAACGCTTGTCTCTCACGTGATTGCAATATAAAACTATTTGAAATCAAATGTTTTCGGACGTTAGAAGCTATATAAATAAAAGCGTCGCCGTTGGCAGATCATAGGCAGGTTTTGATGCGAGTCAAAAATCTCGGCCACCAGCCACCCGGGATTGTCGCTTGCAAGCCGCAATGCAGGCGGTTGACAGGTGATTGCTCCAGAATGCAAGCCAATTGCAGCGCGTTGCTGCAGTTGCCTTCCCTTTAACTACTCCAGAGGATGTTGACCGTGAAGAAGACTTTGATGACCTTAACGATGTTGGCCGCCGGCGCAATCGCCAGCCCTGCCATGGCTGCGGATTGCGCAGTCACCATCGAAGGCAATGACCAGATGCAGTTCAACGTCAAGAACGTGGAAGTGCCCCAATCGTGCAGCAAGTTCACCATGACCTTGAAGCACACCGGCAAAATGCCCAAGTCTTCCATGGGCCACAACATTGTGCTGACGTCCACGGCCGACTACACCGCGGCTGCCGCAGACGGCATGAAGGCCGGCGCTGCCAACGAATACGTCAAGCCCAACGACACGCGCGTGATTGCCTACACCAAGGTCATTGGCGGTGGTGAAACCACGTCCGTGGATGTGGACGTGTCCAAGCTCAAGGCCGGTACGGACTACACCTATTTCTGTTCTTTCCCCGGCCACTCCTTCATCATGAAGGGTGCGCTCAAGCTGGGTAGCTGAGCACAGAAAGCAACGAACCAAGGCCTTGCACCCTACGCAGGGCCTTTTTCTTTGTCCCGGCCATGCCGCACAATGGCGCAGCCTGACAAGCATTCACACCACCAAGATTTGCCCCATGCTGCACTACCACACCATCCCCGTCACCGCTTTCCAACAAAACTGCTCCCTGGTGTGGTGTGACCAGACCATGGAGGCGGCCGTCATCGATCCGGGCGGCGATCTGGAAACGATCGGCTGGGAGGCGGAGCGCCTGGGTCTGCAGCTCAAGGCCATCTGGCTCACGCATGCCCATATCGACCATGCAGGTGGGGCGGCCGAGTTGTCCGAAAAACAGCAGCTGCCCATCATCGGCCCCCATGAGGGCGACCGTTTCTGGATTGAAGGCCTGCCCCAGCAAGGCGCGATGTTCGGGTTTCCGCCGGCACAGGCGTTTGAACCCACGCGCTGGTTGCACGATGGCGACACGGTGCAGATTGGCCAGGAAACACTCAATGTGCGCCATTGCCCGGGCCACACCCCCGGTCATGTGGTGTTCCATGCACCGCAGATCGAGCGCTGCTTTGTGGGGGACGTGCTGTTTGCCGGCAGCATCGGTCGCACCGACTTTCCCCGCAGTGACCACCAGCAGCTGATCGATTCCATCGTCCAGCGTTTGTGGCCCATGGGCGATCAGACCGTGTTCATCCCCGGCCATGGCCCGGAGAGCAGCTTTGGGCGCGAGCGCAAGCTCAACCCCTATGTGGGCAATACCTGAAAACGTTTTTTCGTCTTCACTGCTGCGCATTCCCGACACCCGCTGGATGAAGTCTTTGCAAGACAGGTTGCGGGTGCCAGCTGAAAAGCGCTTTTCGCCTTAAGCGACCTGATCTCTAACGGGTGCGGCGCGCCTGTTCATACAGGCCCTGCACACGCGGCACATTGCGTTGCAGCTCGCGGATGCGTTCAGGGCCACTGGGGTGGGTGGAAAGAAAGGACAGACCATTGGAATTGCTGCCTGTCACATTGCCCATTTTTTCCCACAGCGCCACCGAAGCCTGTGGGTTGTAGCCCGCTCTTGCGGCAATCTCCAGCCCCACCAGATCGGCATCGCTTTCGTCATTGCGGCTAAAGCGCAGGCTGAGCAGCTGTCCTCCCAGACGCGCCGCGTAGTTGCCCAGATCGCCCAGCCCCAACAGCTGCGCACCCAGCGAGATGCCAATGCTGGTGGCCGAATTCTTGGCCAGCTGCTCACGCGAATGCTCGCGCAGGGCGTGTGCCATTTCGTGGCCCATGATCATGGCGATCTCGTCGTCGGTGAGGCGGAGCCGGTCGATGATGCCGGTGAAGAACGCGATCTTGCCGCCGGGCATGCAAAAAGCGTTGATGTCGTCGCTGCGGATCAGTGCCACAGACCAGTTCCACTCGCGGGCACGCGCGTTCCACGCATAGGTGTGCGGGATCAGGTCCTTGGCAATGCGGTGCAGCCGCTGGGCCTGTGCATGGTTGGTGGGAACCAGTGCCCCTTTGGCATGGGCCTGCTGGATCAGCTCGGTGTATTGCTGGTTGGCAGCCTGTTCCAGCTCTTCTGCGGGCACCAAGTGGCGCAGCCGGGAGCCTTCACCCACATCCACCTGCGCCCAGGCAGGCAGTGCAGTGGCTGTCGCAGCGGCCCCGCCAAGCTTCAGGAATGCGCGGCGAGCCTGCCACAGACTGTGGGCTGCACCGCCATGGGCTGCGCCACACCAGCAGGCGCCATCACGGAGAAGATCAGAAGCGGAAGAAGGGGAAGGGCGCATACATAAACTCCATCTGCAATGCGCCTGAGTGTAGAAGCTGTGACTGTCCTAGCGTTGTCGGTTTTGTCGCATTTCGCTGTGCACGACCAGCCATAGTCCGAACAACACCAAGGCCAGCCCGCAGACGGCCAGCCAGGTTGGTGCCTCCCCCACGACCAGAATGGACAGAATGAATGCCGTAATGGGCTCAAACTTGCTCAACGCCACGCTGGTGGCGGCCGAGACGGTGCGCAGCCCCATGGAAAACAGCAGGTACGCCACACCGGTGGCAATCACGCCCAGATAGGTCACGACGGCCCAGCCCTGGGCGTTGGCTTGCGGTGCTCCGGCCAGCAAGGCGGCCACCGGCACAGCCAGCAGGGCGGCGCTGCCAAAGACCCAGGCATTGACGCGCCAGACGCCGGCCTGCAGCACCAGCGGTTGGTTGATGACGGCATAGGCCCCGTAGGACAGCCCAGCCAGCAGACACAGCAGCAAGCCGGTGAGCGAGCCCTCCATGTCCGCACCCTTGCCCAGCGTCATGACAAAGCCGCCGATCACGCCAATGGCCGTGCCCAGCCACCACAGCGCGGCGGGCCAGCGGCGCTGGAGCAGGGCTTGCAGCAACCCGGCCCAGACAGGGCTGGAGCCCAGGGCCACGGCGGTGCCCAGGCCCACGCCGGTGTGCAGCAAGCCGGCAAAAAATGCCAGGTTGTACGTCACCATGCACAGCGCACACAACAGCATGCGCGACCAGTTCAGCGGGCCTTGCGGGGTGTTGCGGCCGCCGAGCAAGCGCCCGAGCAGCACAAAGAAGCACCCGGCCATGACCAGGCGCCATGCGCCCACCCAGAATGCGGACATGCCGTCAGGGGCGAAGCTTTGGGCAGTGCCTGTCGTGCCCCACAGCACCGCAGCCAGCAGCACGAGCAACACGCCGTGCAAGGAAGAAGTTGGTGACATGGGGAGATGCTGCCAGCGCCGCCTGCCGGAAATGTCGAGAAACGCGCATGCTGTGCGCGGCCCTGTGGCAGATCAGCCGGCGCTGCGCTGGCGCAAGCGGCGCGCCCCTGTGCCACGGTCGCGGCGCAGCGCATAGGCCAGGGCGCTGGCCGTGGCATAGCCGCAGGCTGCGGCACAGGCCTGCAGACTGCGGCCCTGGGCCAGCTGACGTTCGGCAGCCTGCAGACGCAGGGCGCGCAGCCATTGCTGCGGAGTCTGGCCCGTGAGTTCCAGCCAGCGTGTGTGGAAACGCTGGGGGCTCAAATGGGCCAACGCTGCCAGCCGTGCCGTGGGCCAGGCCGCATGCAGCTGGCTGCGGACCGTGGCTGTGATCGCCTGCACATCAATGCCGCGCCGGTGCAGCAGCAGCGGCGCCTGCAGCAGCAATTGCCAACGCGCCGGTGCGGGCAGCTGCTGGGGCAGGCAGCGTGCAGCGCCAGGCACCTGAAAGCGCCGCACTTTGTCGAGTGCCGCCTGGGCCGTGCCTGTCACATCGACATCCATGACCAGAATATGCGCGCCAGGCGCGGCCAGATAGCCGTGCCGGCTGCCGGCAGGAATCCACAGTCCAGTGGCCGTGTCGACAAAGCTGCTGTGGCCGTCCACTTCAAGCTCCATGCGGCCCGAGAGTGCATACAGCAGCTGGCCGTGGCCTTCATGCACATGCGCGGCATGCTCGCCGCTGTACTGGCGCACGCTGCAATCTAAGGTAACAGGGAGATTTGGGGCCGTCATGGTGAGCCGTGATGGTAGCGGCGCTGGTCATAATGGGGCAACGCTTTTCGCTTGCACCATGTCTGACGTACCTTCTTCCGCCTCTTCTGCTTCCTCTTCGCAGCGCCGCTCGTGGGGCGCCACCCTGAAGGTCTATGCCGAACCGGCCAGTCTGCGCATGCTGGCGCTGGGGTTCTCTGCGGGCCTGCCTCTGTTGCTGGTGCTGGGCACGCTGTCGTTTTGGTTGCGCGAGGCGGGCATCAACCGCACCACCATTGGTTATCTGAGCTGGGTGGCGCTGGCCTATGCGTTCAAGTGGATGTGGTCGCCGCTGGTGGACCGGATGCCGATCCCGCTGCTCACGCGCGCGCTGGGGCGCAGGCGCAGCTGGCTGCTGCTGTCGCAAGCGCTGATCATGGGTGGTCTGGTGGGCATGGCGTTCAGCGATCCGCTCGTGGCGCTCGACCCCATTGTGTGGTGCGCGCTGGCCGTGGCGTTTGGGTCGGCCACACAGGATATTGCGCTGGATGCCTTCCGCATTGAATCAGCCGATACCGACCACCAAGCCGCATTGGCAGCCACGTACCAGACGGGCTATCGCCTGGCCATGATCTGGGCCGGTGCGGGCGCATTGTGGCTGGCTGCACGCGCGCAAGGCGATGTGACGGGCTATGTGCACGGCGCCTGGCAAACCGCGTACCTGGTCATGGCCGCCAGCATGCTGGTCGGCGTGGTGACGGTGCTGTGCTCCAAGGAACCCAACCCCAAACCCTTGCCGCCATCGAAAAACCTGCGCGAATGGCTGCAAGGCGCGCTGGTGGCGCCGTTTGCCGACTTTATCCAACGCTACCGCTGGCAGGCGGCGCTGGTGCTGGCGCTGATTGCGGTGTACCGCATCAGCGATGTGGTCATGGGCATCATGGCCAATCCGTTTTATGTGGACATGGGCTTCAGCAAGGACGAGGTGGCCGCCGTCACCAAGGTGTTTGGCGTAGTCATGACGCTGCTGGGCGCCTTTATTGGTGGCGTGATGGCCATGCGCTGGGGCGTGATGCGCGTGCTGATGCTGGGCGCGGTGCTGTCCGCGGCCAGCAATTTGCTGTTTGCCTGGCTGTCCACCCGCGGGCATGACCTGACGGGGCTGACGCTGGTCGTCAGCGCCGACAATCTGGCCGGTGGTATTGCGTCGGCGGCCTTTATTGCCTATTTGTCGAGCCTGACCAATGTGCAGTACTCGGCCACGCAGTACGCGCTGTTCAGCTCCATGATGCTGCTGGCACCCAAGTGGCTGGCGGGTTTTTCGGGCCAGTTTGTGGATGCCTATGGCTATGTGCCGTTCTTTGTCGGCACCGCGTGTCTGGGCGTGCCCGTGTTGATTCTGGTGGCGCTGGCGTCCAAAGTCAGGCTCAAGCCCGGGCACAGCAAGATCTGAAAAAGGAGCAGCTAACGCAGGATAAACAAGGATTTCAAATACAAAAAGCATTGAAGTCCTTGTCTAGCATGCGTTGATAGCTCCTTTTTTATTGTTTACCCTGTCTTTACGCAACAGACAAACAGCTTCTCTACACTGAGCGCTATGAGCACACACACCCTTTTAATGATCGAAGACGATGTGCGTCTGGCCGGCATGGTCAGCGACTACCTCGGCCAGAACAGCCTCAGCGTGGTGCATTGCGCCGATGCCAGCAGTGGTTTGGTGCATCTGCAAGGGGGCGGCGCTCTGCCCGATCTGGTGATTCTGGATTTGATGCTGCCGGACATGGATGGCTTGGAAGTCTGCCGCCGCCTGCGCGCCATGCAGGGGCCGGTGGCCAAGGTGCCGGTGCTCATGCTCACGGCCAAGGGTGACCCCATGGACCGCGTGATCGGCCTGGAAATCGGCGCCGACGACTACCTGCCCAAGCCGTTCGAGCCACGCGAGCTGCTGGCGCGCATCCGCGCCATCTTGCGCCGCCGCGGGGAGGAGGCCGCACCCGCTGCCACGCAGGCGGCTGCCAACGTCATGCGTTTTGGCAGTCTGGAGATTGACCGCGACGCACGCACGGTCAGCGTGAGCGGTGAGCCTGCAGAACTCACCAGCTACCAGTTCGATTTGCTGGTGACGCTGGCCGAGCGCGCAGGCCGCGTGCTCACGCGCGACCAGATCATGGAAGCCGTGCGCGGTCGTGAACTGGAAGCGTTTGACCGCTCCATCGACGTGCACATGGGCCGCATCCGTGCCGCCATTGAAGTCGATCCCAAGGCCCCCAAGCGCATTCTGACCGTGCGCGGCGTGGGCTATGTGTTTGCCAAGCAGCAGGATTGATGGCCACCATGTTCAAAGCATTTGCCCAGCGCCTGTATCTGCGCATCTGGCTGGCAGTGGTGATTGGTGTGGCGGCGCTGACGCTGGTGGTGGGCTGGGCCTGGCAAGTGGCCGAAGAACACCATGCAAGCAACAATGCCTCGCCCACGGCCACGGCGCGCGAGATGACGATCACCGATGCCGAGGGCAAGGTCATGGTGCAAGGTCCGTTCGAGCGCATCCGCAGGGGCGAAGAGGGCGAGGCCCCGCGCTTTGCGATCGAGGGCGTGGACGGCCGGACCTACTTCCTGGAAATGACGCCGCGCGTGAGCAGCAACATGGGCAATCGCAGCCCTGGCGCCCATCGCCCCTCCGGGGGGCATGACTGGGCTTTCTGGCTGCGCTCGCCGTTTGGTTTCTTGTGGTTGCTGGGCCTGGTGGGCGTGGCTGTGGCCATCGGGGTGTTTCCCATCATCCGTCGCCTGCTCAAGCGCCTGGAAAATCTGCAGCGCAGCGTGCAACGTTTTGGCGAGGGGGATCTGTCGGTGCGCGTGGCGACCGAAGGCCGGGACGAAGTGGCCGATCTGGCGCGCCAGTTCAATGCTGCCGCCAGCCGCATCGAGGAGCTGGTGCAATCGCACAAATCGCTGCTGGCCAATGCCTCGCACGAGCTGCGCTCGCCCCTGGCGCGCATCCGCATGGGGCTGGAGCTGATGGGGGGAGATGCCTCGGTCGTCAAGGCCAAGGCCGAGATCCAGCGCAACATCAATGAGCTCGATCAGCTGGTGGACGAGATTTTGCTGGCCAGCCGCCTTGAATCACCGGAAGTCGATGTTGGCAGCGTTGAGCTGGTGGACCTGATTGGCCTGGCTGCCGAAGAATGTGCGCGTGTCGATGCCGATCTGGATGTGCAAGCCACGCAGGCGGTGGAAGTGCCCGCGATTGCCAAGCTGGTGCGCCGCGCCGTGCGCAATCTGCTGGAGAATGCGCGCCGCTACAGCCATGGCGCCATCCGTCTGCAACTGGCACGTGAGGGCAATATGGCCGTGATTCGTGTTGAGGACGTCGGCCCTGGTGTGCCTCCAGCGCAGCGTGAGCGCATCTTTGAGAAGTTCTATCGCCTGCCTGGCGCCAGCGAGCGTTCGGGTGGGGTGGGCCTGGGGCTGTCGCTGGTGCGCAGCATTGCGCAGCGCCACGGCGGCAGCGTGGTGTGTGAGGACCGGCTGGATGGCCTGCAGGGCGCGAGCTTTGTGCTGCGTTTGCCGCTGAAGCTCTGACACGCCCTTGCCAATAAAAAAATGGCTGCAGACAACTGCAGCCATTTTTGTTTCAGCGCAGGCGCTGGATTAGCGGATCAGCATCACAGGTACGGAGCAGTTGGCCAGCACCTTCGTGGACACCGAACCCATGACCAGCTTGCCCAGCGAACCGTGGCCGTGGGTGCCCATGATGATCAGGTCGAACTTTTCGCTTTCGGCGATCTTGGCAATGATTTCGCCCGCATTGCCCACTTCGCTGCGGCATGCCAGTGTGATGCCGCTTTGGGCCAGGAATTTGCGCACAGGCTCCAGCACCTGGGCAGATTCTTCGGCGTAGTACTCATCGACCATTTCTTTGCTCAGCGCAGCGCGTGCGCGGGGAGGCAATGCAGATTGCACTGTCAGTGCGGTGTACTCATTGCGTCCTTGCAGCACCAGTTCGTCGTGTGCAGCCAGATAGGCCAGCAT